>CAYVBI010000128.1:0-5959 GCA_964448985.1 uncultured Dehalococcoidales bacterium | reverse complement strand
ACATGGGGCAGCACCGCCTCGAGGCCGGCCGCAATTTCGCCAACAAGCTGTGGAACGCCGGTCGCTTCGTGCTGAAGTCGCTTGAAGCTGAGCCGGTCACACGGAAAGCCTTTGCCGACGCAGGCGTGAAAAGCCAGAAGGCGATCGAGGACCGCTGGATTGTCTCAAGGCTCAACCGCCTGGCCGGGGAGGTCGACGCGCTGATGAAGGATTTCCAGTTCGGCGAGGCCGAGAAGTTGATACATGATTTCCTGTGGGGTGAGTTCTGCGACTGGTATATCGAGATATCCAAACAGCGGCTGGGCAGTAAAGATTCTCCCATAGCGGTGCTGGTCTACGTGCTGGAAACGTCGCTGCGCCTGCTGCACCCTTTCATGCCCTTTATCACTGAGGAGCTCTGGCAAAACCTGAGGGAACGCCTCCCGGCAGGGACTATTGATACGGCCGCCCTTATCATCGCACCATACCCGCAGGCCGATCCCAAGCTGTACGATGCGGAATCCGAGCAGGTTATGGATATGGTCATGGAAGTGGTGCGCACCATACGCAACGCACGCGCCGAATACAAGGTTGACATCGGCAAATGGGTTGAGTCCAGCGTCTTCGCCGGCGACCATCGGGCCGATCTCGAGGGCAAGTCCACCGTTATCGAGACGCTGGCTAAAACGCGGCCTCTGCATATACTTCCGCGAGATCAACGCCCTGCCAAAAATGACAAAGCCATAGTCTACGTGCTCAAGCATGCCGACGTGGTCATTCCCCTGGAGGGGATGGTGGATATAGAGGCGGAAAAAGCCCGTCTCTCCAAGGAGATGGGCGTACTGGAACGCGAGATATCGCGCCTTACGCAGAGGCTGGATGACGGCCAGTTCACCTCCAAGGCGCCGGCCGCGGTGATAGAAAAAGAGAGATCGCGCTTAAGCGAGTACACAGACAAGCTTGCGCGCATGAAGGTCGAGCTTCAGCAGCTCGGCTAAAGTTTACGGTTGGACATCCTGCGGTACATCAGCAGCAGCGCTTTCTTTGTGTCGCTGGCTACCCTTGATTTCTCGCTGGTCTTTACCCTGTAGCGGAACAGCCAGTAGGTGAATTCCTTCATCTCGGTCAGGGTCAACGATTTGCGGTGCGGATACCTCATCTCTTTCTGGAACGCGTTCAACAGGTCGTTCAGCTCCGCCCGATAGATTCTCCTGTACGCCCTGGCGGCCTCTTCTTCAGGACTGAGAGGGACGATGCTGGCCTTTCTTATCTCGTAGATCGTGGCGAGCAGCAAAGCCTGCTCTATCAGGACGCCGTAAAGGTAGTTCAAGTAAGCGCGGTACTTGGACGGTCCCAGCGCCGTCTTAAATTCCTGCTCGCTCAGCACAACCGGGGGACGGTCAAAGAAGAGCAGATTGTTCAGTTCATCCCCCTGTATCGACTCACTTATCTCATCGCAAAGCCGCTCCGCCAGGCGCAGCCAGTCAAACGCCTCTCCGCCTACCAGGTAGAGGTAACGCTCCCCGTTGTATTCCTCCTCCGGGCTGCGCCACATGCTTATAGCCTCGAGCAGCGCGCTATACCAGTTTTTACCCGCCCTCACCTCGTCCTTGAGGTGTTTGATGGCGCGGGCATCCCCTGCCAGGGCTGCAGCACGCTGTCCCCGGTCCTTATCCTGTTGCATTACTTCACCATTTTTCCCCAGCGGTGATTTCAGCATTCCGGCCTAACTCCTGCGCAGGAAAGCGAGCACTTCATTCAATGTCCTGTTATTCAAAATGTCACCCGGTTTACACCAGGCCCGGCGGGCCACCCCGATGCCGAACTTCATGAAACCGAGATGATACACTGCATGGGCGTCCGTGCCGATGGCCAGGGTCACCCCCAGCTCGCGCGCGCGGTAGGCGTGAATGTCCTTGAGATCCAGCCTTTCGGGAATGGCGTTTATCTCCAGCGCCTTGCCGTGCCTGGCTGCGGCGCTGTAAACGGCCTCCAGGTCGACGTCCACCGGCTCTCGCTCACCTATCTTGCGGCAGGTGGGATGGGCAACCATATCCACATTCGGATTCTCTATAGCGCCTGTAATGCGTCGCGTCATCACATCTCTGTCCTGTCTGAAAGACGAATGCACGGAGGCAATCACTATGTCCAGCTCCGCCAGCACGTCGTCAGGAAGGTCCAGGCTGCCGTCCGCCTTTATGTCAACCTCGACGCCGTTCAAGAGAAAAGGTCCGGCGGATAAGGCGTTAAGTCTTTTTATCTCCGCTGTTTGCCTGGCGACACGATCCATCTTCCTGTCGCTGCCGATATTGCGTCCGCTTGAGTGATCTGTAATAGCGAGGTATTCGTAGCCCAGCGCTGCGGCCGCAGCCGCCATAGCTTCGATAGTGTCAATGCCGTCGCTGCCGGTAGTGTGTGTGTGAAAGTCTCCTTTTATATCCTTTTGCTCGACCAGGTCGGGGATGGCGTTCCTCTCCGCCAGGTCAATCTCACCCATATCCTCCCTTATCTCGGGAGGGATATATTGCAAACCGAGGAAGGCGTAGAAAGAGTCTTCACGTGCAAACTTCTCCACGTTGCCGGTCCTTATATCGGTAATGCCGTACTCGCTGAGGCTGAATCCCTTCTTCTGCGCCCAGGTGCGCAGCGTGACATTGTGCTGCTTGCTGCCGGTGAAATGCTGCAGCAGCGATCCGAAATCGGCGTGTTCCACCATGCGCAGGTCGGCCTGCAGCCCGCCCGGCAGGATCACGCTGGCCTTGGTGGGTCCCTGCGCCAGTACTTCCCGTACCTGCGGCAGTTCGACAAACGCTTGAATAACTGACCGCGGGTCATCGGCGGTGCCCATCAGATCGATGTCGCCCACGGTCTCCTTAAACCTGCGCAGGCTGCCGGCTGGCGTGAGGTTGAGCACGCCAGGTACAGTCCGCAAGGCGATTAATATCTCTTCGACCACCGGCAGGGCTTCTCCCAGCGGGATTCGCCTGTCCTTGCGTCTGAAAGCTTCGATAGCGCGCAGTATATTGGCGGCCGTCTTATCGCCCATCCGCTCGAGCGTGGCCACCCTGCCATCCCTGATGGCCGCCTCGAGCTGGTCGACCGTTCCCACACCCAGTTCGGTGGCCAGTTTGTAAGCGGTCTTGGGTCCGATGCCGGGTATATCCATAAGATTGATGATGCCTTCGGGCAGGCTGGCTTTCAGCTCTTCGTAAAACCTCAGCCGGCCTGTGGTGATAAGCTCCACCGACTTGGCAGCTATGGCATCGCCGATGCCCGCAATGTCTTTGAAATCCCTGCCCTCCTCGTGCATCAGCTCCATCTCCTCGGGCAGATGCCTGATAGTCTCGGCGGCGCGCGCATAGGCGCGTATCTTGAACCTGTTTTCACCTCTGAGCTCGAGCAGGTCGGCTATGTTCTCAAAAACCGTGGCTATCTCCGCGTTTTTCACAGGGATTATTTTACCATGTGAATCCGGCATTCATGATATAATCGATTCTGATTCAGGCCTTACCGGCAATACTATGACGAGGAGGTAAGCAGTGGCCGATTATCCCTGGTTGAACAACTACGATAAAGGTGTAGCCCATACCCTGGAGCCCTATCCCGACATCACGCTGCTCGAAGTCATCAAGGAAAACGCCAGCCAGCGCCCAAACCACATGATGATCTGGTTCAAAGGCAATACCATATCCTACCGGCAGTTTGCCGATTACGTTGACCAGATGGCCAAGGCATTGATCGGGACGGGCGTGAAAAAAGGCGACCGGGTCGCGCTGATGATGCCCAACTGTCCCCAGATAATCATCGGCCAGTTTGCCGTATGGAGGGCGGGCGGCATCACCGTGCAGGTCAACCCACTTTACTCAGAGGAAGAGCTGATACACGCCCTCAAGGACTGCGGCGCCGAGACCGTGATCGTGCTGACACCTTTCTACAGTCAGGTTAAAAAAGTACAATCGCAAACAAATGTGAAGACGGTCATAGCCACCTCCATCAAGGAATACCTGAGCCCATTCATGCGCACCATGTTCACCCTTTTAATGGAGAAGAAGCAGGGCCATTGGATCGAGTTGCAGCCAGGCGACCTCTGGCTGCAGGGGGTCATGCGTAAATACGCTGGCACATCCCTGCCGCCTGTTATGGTAGGGCCCCGGGATACAGCCCTGATCCTTTTCAGCGGCGGCACAACCGGCACGCCCAAGGGTGTTATGCACTCGCATCGAGGCATTGTCATGAACGCCATGCAGATTCGCGCCTGGTGCTCGCCCATCTTGAAGGGCTGGGTTGATAAGGCCGTTCTGCTGATGCCCATATTCCATGGCGCGGGCAACTGGATACTTATCTCGACCATCGTGAACCCGCCCGTACCGATAGTGCTTATCCCCAATCCCCGCGATATCAAAGACCTGCTCGTCACCTTTAAGAAAACGAAGCCGACCTTCTTCCCGGGCGTCGCCACGCTTTTCATAGCGCTTATGAACCATCCCGATGTCAAGTCAGGCAAGATTGATTTCAGCAATCTCAAGATGTGTATAACAGCCGCTGCGCCCCTGCTGGTGGAGACCAAGAAAAGCTGGGAGGCGCTGACCGGCGGGAAGATAGTGGAGGCCTACGGGTTGAGCGAATCGGGCATACTGGTGATGGGTCCGGTCGTGGGTAAGTGGAAGGAGGGCTCGGTGGGCATGCCCACGCCCGATGTGATCATGAAGATAGTAGATATCGACACGGGCGCACAGGAGCTAAAAACGGGTGAGGACGGCGAGATTATAGTAAAAGCCCCGCACCTGATGCAGGGTTACTGGAACAAGCCGGAGGCCACCGCCGAGATATTCCGCGGCGAGTGGCAGTATACGGGGGATATCGGCCACCTCGACGAGGACGGGTATCTCTTTATCACGTCACGCAAGAAGGAGTTGATCAAACCGAGCGGGCACCAGGTCTACCCCGGCGAGGTGGAAGAGGTGATCACGCAGCATCCGGCGGTGCTGGAGGTCAGCGTCGCCGGTGTCAGGGACGATGTACAGGGAGAAGCCGTCAAAGCCTGGATCATTCTGAAGCCCGGCCAGACCTGCACACCGCAGGATATACAGGCCTTCTGTAAGGAGCGCCTTACCGCCTATAAAGTGCCCAAGCACGTGGAGTTCAGGACCGAATTGCCCAAGTCGATGGTCGGCAAGATCATGCGCCGTATCCTGCAGGAAGAAGAGGTAAAGAAGCAGAAATCCGGTTGAGGATGATTCGCGGGCGCACCTGAAGGTACGCCCCTACAACGTTAAACGTAGGGGCGGGTTTTTAAACCCGCCCTCACTTCCCGTGACAATGCTTGTATTTCTTGCCTGAGCCGCAGGGGCAGGGATCGTTGCGACCGACCTTTTGCCCGGGCACGGGCGAAGGCCGGTGCGCCGGCAGCTCTTTTTTCTCGATGCTGACCTTGAATATAGTGTGAACGATGTCGTGCTGTATGCCGGCCATGAGGCTGTCGAAATAAGCCCCACCTTCTTTCTTATAGACCACCAGCGGATCGATCTGCCTGACCGACTGCAGCCCCACGCTCTGGCGCAGGTGGTCCATGGCGGTCAGGTGCTCCTTCCAGTGGTCGTCGATGACCCTGAGCATGACCAGGCGCTCAAGTAATCTCATCTGCTCGGGTCCCTGGTCTTTCTCTCTTAGCTCGTATACCTGGCGGGTATAGTCGATAAGCTTCTCGGCGAGCTGCTTCTTTCCCAGCTTATCCAGTTGCATGTCCACCATGTTTTCGGGCAGCGGCACTATCTCCTTCACGTCCTGCAGTATGCCCTCCAGGTCGGGCGCATCGTAGCCGTGGCAATGCTCCTCCACTATCTGCTCCATCTGCTTCTCGACCAGATCCTGGATATTGGCTTTCAGGTCCGCCCCCGCCAGTATCTTATCGCGCTCGCTGTATATGACTTCCCTGTGCTTGTTGACCACGTTGTCGTAATCGACCAGGTGCTTGCGGATG
>CAYVBI010000127.1:0-5961 GCA_964448985.1 uncultured Dehalococcoidales bacterium | reverse complement strand
TCTGCCGGTGATCCTGCCGTTCTCCAGGTGCAGGTAGCTGGCGGCGCTGCTGCCGGCATCACGAGAGAGTATCTCCATCTCTGCCACGGACGCCATGCTGGGCAGGGCTTCGCCCCGGAAACCCAGCGTACGGATGTGTTCGAGATCATCCAGTCCGGTGATCTTGCTGGTGGCATGCCGCCTGACCGCTATCTCGACCTCTGCCGCTGAAAGCCCGCAACCGTTATCGGAGACACGCAGGTAGCTAATACCGCCGTTGTGCGCCTCTATATTGATCTCGGTTGCCCTGGCGTCAACTGAATTTTCGATGAGTTCCTTGACCACCGAGGAGGGGCGCTCGATGACCTCACCGGCAGCGATCTTGGAGGTTACTTCGGGAGGCAGAACTTTGATTGGCATTGATTAATTTTACAACACTTTGCCGCCCACCACCGTCCGCACCACTTCAATGTCCTTTATGTTGTCCGGCTGCGCCGTAACCGGGTCCTCGCTTAGTATCACCAGATCGGCGCGTTTGCCCCGCGCGATGCTGCCCTTGATATCGTCTTCAAATTGCAGATAGGCGGCGTCCAGCGTGTACATACGTAAAGCCTGCTCGATCTTTATGCGCTGGTGGGGCTCGAAGCCTTCGCGGGTGACACAGCACCCAATAGCCTGCAATACATCCTGGGACTCGATCGGCGCATCGGAAGCGCCGCCCACTTTAATGCCGGCATCCAGGAACGAACGTAAGGGATAGACGGTTTTACATCGTTCCGATCCCAATCTCATTCGCAGCCAGTCTTTCTCCGAGTGTATGAACATGGGCTGTGTGGAAACTGCTACACCCAGCCCGGCCATTTCCTGTATGACATCCGCGTCCATTATGGAAGCATGCTCAATCCGGTGTCGGCACCCTTCCCGGGGGAAGTCCTTAAATAGCTTGCCATAAAGCTCCACGCACAACCTGTTGGCCGCATCCCCGATGGCATGTATGCATACTTGCCAGCCCGCATTGTGTGCCGCAGCCATTCGGTTGTAAAGCTCTTCGGGCGGATGCATCAGTATGCCGCGCTTTTGAGAGTTGTCTGAGAAGGGCTCCTGCATGTAAGCAGTTGAGGAACCGAACGTGCCGTCCGCAAAAAGTTTGACGCCGCCCAGCCGGTGAGGAGCGGTATCCAGTACGCTGTTCCGCAGCCCTTTCAAATCATTAACATCGGGTGTGATCAGCAATGAATACAGGCTGAGAGGGCAATGCTCGCTAAAAAGCTGCATAGCAGCAGTATCAAAGGCGCCCACTGAGCCGGCCGGCCCCTCTGCGCCCGTCTGTAATACGACGCCGGCCGAGGTAATGCCCAGCGAGATCAGATGTCGGAAAGTGCTGCGGGCGCTTTCCATCAGGACCGGCAGGCCGGGCATGGGCATGCTGTTCATCACCAGTTGCAGAGCGGTTTCCCGGAAGATTCCCGAAGGGAACCCCCCCTCCTCGCGTTCTATGGCGCCGGCCTCGGGGTCCGGCGTCGACGCGGTTATCCCGGCGGCTTCGATGGCGAGGGTATTGGCGAAGACTGAGTGGCCGTCATGTTTGATCACGACCACCGGCCTTTCCACACTGACTG
This sequence comes from uncultured Dehalococcoidales bacterium, assembly GCA_964448985.1. Lineage (GTDB taxonomy): Bacteria > Chloroflexota > Dehalococcoidia > GIF9 > UBA5629 > CAIMUM01. Next base: position 4,363 of record CAYVBI010000127.1, on the reverse strand, counting down.
CGTCCAGGTCATGCCTGTTGGGAACACGTTTCTCCCGCAGGCTCTGCTCATCGAAATTCAGGCCGACCAGCCAGGAGTCGTCGCTTTTCCTCATCAGGGCATCACGCAGTTTCTGCTGCAGTTCCCTCATGGAAGCCACGCCGCCCAGCTCACAATTCATGGCAAAAAAGATAAGCAAGACCGGATGCATATGTGTATCGATGAAGCCGGGCAACAGTGCGCCGCCCTGCAGGTCAATCGGCTCATACACTTTTCCCAATGCCGATGTACAGGCGTCCTTCGCCCCTACAGCAACAATCTTGCCGCCCCTTACCGCGACTGACTCGGCAACCGGACGGGCCGCGTCAATAGTGCGGACAGTGCCGTTAAAGTAAAGCTGACCATTATCTGTCGGCATAAAAGTGCACCATAACTAAACGGGTATCAGCGAGCCTACCGCCATCAAAATATAGGCGATGAATACCAGCACACAGATAAATATGTTGCCCCATTTCCCCATGCTGAACTCGGGCATAATAGTAGCCTTCTCCTTGCGACTTATAAGCAAAGCCGGTGGTATGAGCAGCGCCATCAGGACGGCCATGGCCCCTCCCGCGTAGCGCATGTATTCCAGGAAGCCGGCCATTCCCAGGATGGCCATAAGGAAGCCGGGGACGGTGGCGACCAGCCAGGACAGCCTGTAGCCCCATTTAAGCCTCTCGACGATTACTATAGCCAGCGCATAGCCTATACTCCAGTAGCTGGTCAGCAGCCCGAGGAAAGCGAAAACCGATCCCAGTATCAGTGCCCAGGTGCCCACGGCATTGCCCCAGCCTATAATGGCCACCTCGGTCACGGGTTTTGAGACCAGAGATGCCATGATGGAGACGGCAATGGTGAAAACGAGATTTATAGTGAGGCCGAGCACCACGGCGCCCGGAACCAGCTTTTTGTTCCAGGAAAGCCCCTCCGCCGCCTGCGGTACCGAGAAGAGGCAGGTCAGGCAAAACATGATCATGCCGTACAGGGCCAGCATCATTGCCGAATCGCCGCTCCACAGGGGCAGGGCGTTGAAAGGATATGCGAAGGATATAACAGACAGCACAAGGAGCACTATGGCGATACTGATAATGGACCATTTCTCGCTTACTCCGACCGCTTTCAGCCCGGCAAATACGACGCCGGCCGCCACAACGTAAGTAATGACCTCTCCGGCCCATAGTGGAAGAGCCGGGAAGAGGTTCCTCAACAACTCGGCACAGCCGACGATGTACCCGGCCAGCAGGGCGTAGAATGTAACCAGCACCAGGGCGAAGATCACCCAGGTCAAAGCCTTACCCCACCAGGTCTTCTTGAAAACATACTTCCCGAAGAGCTCTACCAGTTGCTGCGGTTTGTCTTCCCGCAACACGACTTCCACCACCATCAGGTGCAGCAGCAGGCTGAAAGCATAGGCCACCAGTGCGATTACAACCAGCTCCAGTATCCCGTTCAGAGAAGCCAGGTAGGGCACTGCCATGACCCCCCCTCCGAAACCAAGCCCGGCTACTACCGCAGCCGCTTCAAATAAAGTCAATTTCCTGGGATGCGTATTCATTGGTTACCCCCTGATAAGATTAATTTTGGAGTAGCGCTTTCCGGTTTATAGGTCGCCCTGCTCACCGCCCACATAAGTATCAAGCTTACTGCCAGGCTGATCACGATTGGTTCCAGCCAGGGTATCTCAACGAATTGTTTGACGGCGTAAAGGGCCACGCAAACGATGGTTGATACAATACTGCTGACGATGGCGCCTTGTCGGGTGGCCTTCTTCCAGAAGAAGGCTGCCATGGCCGGGATGAATACGGCCGATACGTATACGGCAAAGGCCAATAACAGAATATCGAAGATGCCGCGCACCACCATCGCGAAAACGATGCCCAGTGCGCCGACCAGTATGATAACCAGCTTGGCCCACAGCAGTAACCTGGTTTCACTGGTCTGTGGACGGGCTGCCTTGATCAGGTCATTGGCTACGGTGGTTCCGGATATCAGCAACGCCACTGATGCCGTGCTCATCATCACAGCCATCAGGCCGGCCAGGCAGAGTCCGACCAACCCCGTCGGCAGATATTTCACTATCATCACGGGTATGACTGCATCGGTGGACCCGAAGTTCTGCACGATATTCGGAACCAGGTAAATGCCGAGCAGGCCGATCAGCACCACCACGATAGACCAGTACAGGTAAACGCCGGCCGTTACGAACATCGAGTTCTTAATGACCTTTCCGCTGGTAGCGGCATTGGCCCGCTGCCATAGCCCTGGATCCACCAGACAGAAACAGAAATCTATGATCCAGATTGATATCAGGTAAACGGGGGATATGCCCGGACCGGTACCCGCGGCGGCGGACTGCCAGGCCCCGGCCAGAATCGAGCCTGAATCGTTGGCCAGAATGAAGATCGGCAGGATGACGCCGATGCTCACCAGCATGATGACAGTCTGTATCAGGTCGGTATAGGCGACCGCAAACAGGCCGCCCAGCACGGTATAGAGGATCATGACGACGCCGGCCAGGATGATCGAGGTAGTATAGGTGAGTCCCAGCGATTTGCCCACTGCGGTGAATATGAGGCCGATGCCGATGATCTGCCCGCCGAAGAGGGCGATGACCGTGATGAACATGGCAGCGCCGCAGGCCAGGTTGATGCCCTTCCCGTATCTCTTGTAGAGCGCCTCGGGGATGGTCCAGATGCCCAGCCGGCGCAGCCTGCCCGAGAGCAGCCCGAAGACGACCAGGCCGGCGATGTAGCCGAAACCGGCCGTGATGAATATGATCCCCAGTTCATATGCTTTCCCTGCCTTGCCCATGGTGGAGGCCGCCCCGATGGCGGCGCCCACCAGCGTCCCGATCATTACCAGGTAGCCCAGCGATTTGCCGGCCAGAGAGTAGTCCGCCAGGTTCTTGACCTTGCGGCTGGTCCAGACGCCCACGGCCACCATGCCGGCCAGGTAAATTAAGATGATGCCGATATCCACCCAGCTTACAGAATCCATAGTCAGGTACTCCTCATTTTCTCAGTAATTATCAGTCAGGGCAGTGTGAGCTTGACCGTCCGGCCTGTCGCATATTTATCCAGTGCCGCCTCGTCCAGCGTGACGCCCCAGCCGGGGCCGGACGGGACCCTGGCAATGCCCCCGCTGTAATCTATGGGAGAGGTGATCAGGTCGTCCTCCAGCATGACGTAACCGAAGAGCTCGACAGCATGACCCAGCGTTGGCAGCCGGGCCGCCGCCAGGTGAATCAGGGCTGCGGATGATATGCCGGCCGACTGGTTGTGAATCACTATCCCCATCCCATGTTCCGTGGCGAAATCCATGGCCTTGAGTGCAGCCGTTATGCCGCCCGGGCGCTCCGTATTGATGCCGACAGCGCCGATAGCTCCCAGCTCTGTCAGAGTGATTATATCGCCCAGCGAGAAGCAGCCCTCATGTGACATGAGCGGCGTTTTTACATGCTTTTGCACATAAGCCATTCCCACGTAATCGGCGGCGGCCACGGGCTGCTCTGCAACATCGATATTGTAAGGCTCGATGGCCCCGATAGCCTTGACAGCTTCCTGCGGCGAGTAGGCCTGGTTATAGTCCACGCGTATGCGTACCTGCCCGCCGAATTTCTTTCTCATGGCCTGCAATATGGCGACGTCCTCAGCTATCCCGTGCCCCAGCTTCAGGCGCAAAGTCCTGTAACCGTCATCGAAAAACATTTTTGCCAGGAATACCATGCCTTCGGGATCCATCAGGGGTATCAGCGCGGCCAGCGGAATGTCCGCCGGTTTGCCGCCCATAATCTCGCAAGCCTGAACGCACTTCACCTTCCCCATCAGGTCGTAGCAGGCCATATCGAGCAGTCCCTTGGCTGTCTCTGAGCGTGCCACGTTGTTATCCATGCGCAGGCAGATACGCTCCACGCTGAAGGGGCTTTCGCCCAGGACATACCTGGCCAGCGCCTGGCGGATGACCTCGATGATCTGGTTGGGCGAGGTGCCGGTCTCGGGCCACCAGACGTAGGATTCACCCAGCCCGACGTTGCCTGCCTCATCCACCATTTTACAGATGGCGCAGTCGATGCCTGTCCAGGCTTCCTCCGCCGGGATGGCCATTCCCAGGCCGCCCGCTTTGCTCATAGCCTCGCGGACTATCTCCTGGAAAGGTATGACGACAGGCGTGAGCTCGATATTGACGATGTGGGGCGTATTTTTATCCTGTCCTGTCAATTGCAGCCGCCTCTACTCACTGAAACCGAAATATATCATCAAGTATGTCCAAAAGGCAAGGCATGAGTCGGGAGCCACTTGCGCGGCAGGCTGCCAATCTATAGAATGGGTGGTACTTTGCGCAA
>CAYVBI010000126.1:0-6003 GCA_964448985.1 uncultured Dehalococcoidales bacterium | reverse complement strand
TGATCGATGCGGGTATCCTCCAGCTTCATTTCCCCGGCAATGGCGGTTGCCAGGTCGGCCACTTTCTGCTGATGGCCTGCAGTATACGGGTCTCTCATCTCCACTATTTTGACCATGGTATTGATGGCGTCATTCAAGGTCTTCTTAAGAGATTCGTAGCTTTTTAAGAGTTTTTCTTCAGACTGCTTGCGTTCTGTGATGTCGGTCATTAGCGCCGTGAAGCCCACGATCTGTCCATCTTGATATATCGGCCGGCTGGATGTGCGTACAAATATGATCTTGCCGTCTTTATCGAGCACGCGGAATTCCCATGGTTCCAACTTACCGGACGCCAGGCGTTTGTAACTGTCTAAAAGGCCGGGAAGGTCATCCGCGTGAATGATCGGGGCAAAAGGTTTCCCTGTTAATTCATCGACCTTGTACCTGGTAAACCGCTCAACTGCCGGGCTGATGTAGGTAATGTTTCCCTGGATATCCAGCATGTATAAAACATCGTTGATATTCTCTACAAGCGAACGGTATTTTTCCTCCGAATTGATTAGCGACTCCTCCGCCCGCTTGAGTCCGCGCAGGTCCTCCGCATCCTTCAGCGCATGTTCTACAGCAGACGCCAGGCGCGACAGCCTGTCCTTCATCACGTAGTCATGCGCTCCGGCCTTGACTAATGCCACTGCTTTTTCTTCGCCGATGGTTCCTGAGACGATGATAAAGGGGATATCCAGGCCGCTTTGCTTGAGCACGGCCAGGGCGCCGGGTGCATCAAATTGCGGAAGGTCATGGTCCGTGATGACTAGATCAAAGGCCTGGCTGGCAAGGGCCGCTTTCATCCCGGCGGCGGTGTCCTCCACCGCATATGTTACCCGGTAGCCCGCAGCTTCCAGCGCACGGACCTCCAGCGCCACGTCCCTATTCGAATCCTCTATTATCAGTAGCCTGAGCGGTACGTCCATGGATACCTCGCTTCACATATCCGGCGGAGGTTCGTTTAGCAGTAGCCAGTACATGCCCAGATTGCGCACCGCCTCGGTAAACTGGCGGAAATCCACCGGCTTGCGGATGTAGCTGTTGGCTCCCAGCTTGTAGCTGGATACCAAGTCCTCTTCCTGGCTGGACGAGGTCAGGATCACCACCGGGAGGAGCTTGGTGAACTTATTTTTGCGTATCTCCTTTAAAACCTCCAGGCCTTCAACCCTGGGCAGTTTCAGGTCCAGCAGCACCACTGCCGGGATATCGCGGGCGTCCCTGCATGCATACTGGCCGGCGCCGAAAAGGTAGTCCAGCGCCTCCCTGCCGTCCTCGGCGACAACCAGTTCATTGGTAATTTGATTCTGCTCCAGTGCCCGTTTGGTCAGCTTGACGTCGCTGGGATTGTCTTCGACCAGGAGAATAGTTTTGCTTTTCATGTTGCCTCCTTTAATGTGAAATAAAAGGTTGCCCCCTCGTTTACCCTGGCCTCGGCCCAGATGCGGCCGCCGTGCCGGTTGATGATACGCTGCACGCTGGCCAGGCCGATGCCCGTGCCGGGGAACTCCGATGCCTTGTGGAGGCGCCGGAATACCCCGAACAGCTTGTTTGCATACGCCATGTCAAAACCCACTCCGTTATCACGCACGAAATAGGCTTTTCTGCCCTCCTGGTCGACCTGCCCGAACTCGACGCGGCCATGGGCGTTTTTACTGCTGAACTTCAGGGCATTATCCAGCAGGTTTTTCAGAGCGATCTCTATCAGGCCGGCATCTCCCAGTGCACTCAATCCCGGCTGAATGATAAAGTCAGCCTGGAGGGTGGGGTTTTGCTGCTGAAGGCGGGAGACGATGGCCTGGGCCATGGCCGTCATATCCAGTTGCTGCTGGTTCATCTCGGCGCGGCCTTGCCGCGAAAACATCAGCAGGTCATCGATCAACCGGCCCATTATCTGCGTTTCTGAACGCACAAGGTCGATGTATTCGCGTCCTTTATCGTCGAGTTTATCCCTATAGTCTTCCAGCAATGCCAGGCTCCAGCCGTCAATACCGCGCAGCGGCGCGCGCAGGTCGTGGGAGACGGAGTAGGCAAATGATTCCAGTTCTTCATGGGCTTTTTTCAGGCCGGCTTCTATCTCCTTACGCTCGGTGATGTCCTCTATGGCCAGGAGGATGATCCGTTCCTTTCCCAACACTCTTTGAATCTGCCGGGCATTCAGAAGCATTATGCGCCTGCCGATGGTGGTAAAATTGTGTTCCACCTCATAGTTATCAAAGGCTGTCTTTTGGGGAAGGATGGTTTCCAGCAGCTCCCGCAATTTGGGGATATCCCACTGTTTATTGCCCAGGTCATAAATAAGTTGCCCCATGGTGTCTTCGGGTTTCACCTTGAAGAATTCGTAGAAGGAACGGCTGACTTTTACTACTCTTAAATCCTGGTCCAGGGCGATCAAGGGTTCGCGAACGGTGTTGATGATGCTCTCAGCGTATTCGAGGGCTTCATCTGCGGATTTCTTAATAACCGCCAGTTCTTTGCGGGTCTTTTCCAGGCCGGTTTCTATCTCCTTACGCTCGGTGATGTCCTCTATGGCCAGGAGGATGATCCGTTCCTTTCCCAACACTCTTTGAATCTGCCGGGCATTCAGAAGCATTATGCGCCTGCCGATGGTGGTAAAATTGTGTTCCACCTCATAGTTATCAAAGGCTGTCTTTTGGGGAAGGATGGTTTCCAGCAGCTCCCGCAATTTGGGGATATCCCACTGTTTATTGCCCAGGTCATAAATAAGTTGCCCCATGGTGTCTTCGGGTTTCACCTTGAAGAATTCGTAGAAGGAACGGCTGACTTTTACTACTCTTAAATCCTGGTCCAGGGCGATCAAGGGTTCGCGAACGGTGTTGATGATGCTCTCAGCGTATTCGAGGGCTTCATCTTGGGATTGTTTAATCACAGCCAGTTTTTTAACGGGTTTGTTCACAGTTATATCATTCCTTTGAATTTCTCTGCTGGTCGGCCTTGTGCCTGAGCTGTTTTACTAAGGTAAACAGCCCGTCTAAATCAACTGATTTATCCAGGAAATAGTCTGCCCCCAGGTCGAGGCATTTTTTACGGTATTGCGGATAGGGATAATTGGTCAGCATGATTACGCAGGGGGCGGGTTTAAATGTCTTGACTTCCTGCAGGACTTCCAGGCCGTTCTTGCCGGGCATGCGGATGTCAAGGATGACAACGTCAGGTTTTAGCTTCCTGATGGAATTCACAGCATCGATTCCATCGGCTGCCTGCCCTATTACTTCTACGCCCGTTAACTCTGCAAGCATGGCCGGCAACCGTTCACCGATGAACCATGAGTCGTCAGCCAGGAACAAGGTCAGATTCTTATTTGGTGTCACCGGCAACCCTCCAGATTCAACAATTTACCTTAATATTGTAGTCAGGAGTCTGAACTAAGTATGTCAGCAGGAGGCCGGGTGTCCTGTAGGATTAAGCCGATTTTGTTGTATGAGTTACCCTACACGCGGTGCCCGGCAGCTCAGCCGAGCAGCCGGTTCTCGAGGGCGTAGCGGACTATTTGCGCATCGGTCTTCAGCCCCATTTTTTTTAAAAGCCGTGATCTATAAGTGCTGACGGTTTTGGGGCTCAGCGACAGCTCCTCTGCAATCGCCTTTATAGCCGTGCCTGCAGCGATGGAGCGCAGCACGCTGTATTCGCGGTCGGAGAGGAGCTGGTGAGGTGGGCCTGCGGTTGCTATACCCGGTGTAGCAGCTAATATCTGCGCCAGTAAAGGGCTGACATACTTTTTACCCGAGGCCACCGTACGGATGGCGCTTATCAGCTCTTCGGGCGCCCGGTCTTTAGTTATATAGCCCGAGGCGCCGGCTTTTAAGACCCTCAGCGCGTACTGTTCTTCAGGATGCACGCTCAATAGCAAAACGGCAAGCCCGGGTTGCTGGCTTTTGAGTTGCTTGAGGATATCCAGCCCGTTCCTCACAGGCATGGAGATGTCCAACAGCACCACATCGAACTCATTACTCCAGACCTGGTTCAGCACCTCCTGCCCGTCAGCGGCTTCGGCGGCCACAACCATGTCGGGGCTATCCGAGATAATCTGTTTGAGGCCCTGGCGCACAATGGGGTGATCGTCAGCCACCAGTATTCTTATCACTGACGCACCTCCCCGGCAGGTAAATTCACTGTAACAGTGGTTCCTTTTCCCGGTTTGCCCCTGATATCAACAGTGCCACCCAGGTGGTGACATCGCTCCCGCATGCCTATCAGCCCAAATGATTTGGAGTCGGTTAGCATCTTTGGCTTTATGCCTTTGCCGTTATCCCTGACACTCAATTCCAGTGCCCCGTCCTTCTCACGCAGACAGGCATCAATCCTGGTTGCAGCGGCATGGCGGGCAACGTTGGTCAGCAGCTCCTGGAAAATGCGGAAGAGAGCTATGGACTGCTCAGCGTCCAACCTGATATCAGCGGGCTCAAAGCTCAGATTAATTTTGATGCCCGTCCTCTCCTGGAACTCCCCGGCCTGCCATTCCAGGGCAGCCACCAGCCCGAGATCGTCGAGCATTCCCGGCCTTAACCTGGTAGATATTCGTTTAATTATTTTCATTGTGGTATCAATAAGATTTAACATGGAGGCTATTTTCCCTGTAAGGGGTTCCTGCCCCGCGGTCAAATTTTTGGACAACCATGACAAATCCATTTTCAGCGCGGTCAGCGCCTGGCCCGGTTCGTCGTGTATCTCATATCCCAGGAGCTTCCTCTCCTCTTCCCTCGAACTTGCTAAACGTGCTGAGAGGTCGCGCAGCTCCTGGCGTGATTTCTCCAGTTCCTCTCTATCCCGCCTGCGCTCGGTGATATCATTGTAGATCGCGACTATCTCTCTGCCGGGCAATTTGAAAACCCAGCTTTCCCGCCAGCTTCCGGAATCCTTATCATCTTTGTAAACGTTCTCAGGGACATACTCCGGTTTCCCTGTTTGCCATACTCTCTGCAATACTCCAAAGATTCCAAACGTTTTCACCCCGGGAAATACCTCGGAAACACGCTTACCGAGGATGTCTTTTGCGCTGATTTTCTCTATCTTCTCTGCTGCTGGATTGAAATCCTTGAATATGAAATCTCCTCCGTTATCGATGGCTTCATACACGGCTGCTCCACTGCTCATATGATCGAAGAGTTCCCGGAACCGTATATCGCTATCTCGCAACGCCGCCTCCTGGGATTTAACGTCAGCCAGCAACCGCTGGTTCACCATCACAACCAGGCTGATAACAAGACAGGCGCTGAGCACGATATAAACAGTTATGGACAGCGCATCGACGGCGCCCGCTTTAAAGAAATCATTGGTCTGTCCCGGGAAAAGGATATGCAGGGAGATCCTTATAAAACTGAATACAACATAACCTGCGAAGACTATGCCTGCGAGGCGTGTTATGGGGAGTCCGCCGGGGTCCACCCTGCGCAGCAGGAGCCAGCAGCACTGGAATGTAATGATCATCGTCATAGCTGACAGAACAATCTCCCGCGTGCTTAGGTCTGGTTGGACCAGGCTGTAATAAGCAAATATGCCCATAAAGGCAGCCAGAAGGACGTAGTTATGGATTTGCCAGCCCTTTTTCCCGGTGAAGCGCTCCAGGCCAATTAGCATAAGTAATGCACCGGCCTGGATCATGGTATTGGCAAGCACCATGGATATGAGATCGCCCACCAGTCCGCGCAGGACAATTAATAACGACCCGGCGGCCTGCAAAATCATATCCGCCAGCCAGAAAGATATACCTGCATAGCGTCCCCGGTTCTGCCTCCATAGCAGCGCTACCGCCCCGGTGCTTATAACATTGATGATGAGGTACAGGAGCATCAATGTCTTGATATCAAGAATCATCAGTTCCTTCCATTAGCTTAAGGCCATTTTCCTAAACTTTGAATTATTCAACGAATCTAAAACCCTTTTCTGTGAACAGCTTCAGGCAGGCAGCCACCACTTCAGAATCATAGAGAACACCGCTTGCCTGAGTGATTTCCCGCAGGG
>CAYVBI010000125.1:0-6057 GCA_964448985.1 uncultured Dehalococcoidales bacterium | reverse complement strand
ACATCGTAGAGGTCACAAGTTCGAGTCTTGTACTGCCCACCACGTCTACAGTTCACATAATGTTCGCGCCCCTGAAAACATCCTGCCGGAGACTGTCATTGAGGGGAGTCGAAATGACCTGGAGCCACTTAATCCTGCCAATCCCTCAACGCTGTCTTATCGAAGAATCCTTGAATCTCTGCCGCTCCGCGACCTCATAGAAACCCTATTGGGAGCGGAAGGCAAACGTCGTATAATGTTAAGGCAAATGACAAACGACGAACTTTTCAAACTCTATGATAGCGATATTGTCCTCAGACTTCATAATACGAAGAACTTGAGCGATACTCGTAAAACCTTAGCCAGATTCAAAGAACATCTCGGTCAATACCCTCCTTCACCGGAGCTTGCGAAGTCATTCCTTGCTCAATTTGTGAATAGAAAGCCCCGCACGCTGTCCCGCTATGCGCAGATGCTAAAGATGTTCATGAAGTGGTATGGTGAGCCGATAAACGACTTCAAGGTTAGAATACCGAAATCATTACCTCCGTACACTGAAAATGATGATATCGCAAAACTTCTTGAGGCTGTTGGGAACAAGAAAACTCATAAAGGTGTTATTGTCAGAGATCGTTTGCTCATCGAGCTTGCCCTCAAGAGTGGTATGAGGCGTAGCGAGCTTGCTAATCTAAAAGTGCGGGATATACATGAAGACTTTCTTGTAGTGAGAGAAGGTAAGAACAATAAAGATAGAGTGATACCGTTATCTCAACCTATAATAATGAGACTAAAGCAGTTTATTGAGGGCAAGAAATCGAATGAAAGTGTCTTTGGTCTCAAACCTCCCTCTATTACTATGAAAATAAAATCTTTCGCAAAGAAAGCGGGATTGGATGATCTTCACGCTCATACCCTTAGACATAAATATGCTACAGACTTACTCGAACATGGCGCAAATATAAGATCGGTGCAGCATTTACTTGGACATGAGAACCTAGCTACAACAGAGGTTTATCTTTCAATTACGGACAAGGGCATACGTGAAGCTGTTGACTTACTGGAGGAGAAAAAGGAAGCCAAGATTCCTGAGATCCCGTTGGAGCGTCAAATTGATGGGATGATTGTTACTATTAAGGGAATATATAAGCAAGAGAAATCAGCTTCTTCCATGATTCCACCATCGATCTATTTCTCCCACTTTGTTATATCCAATGAGGGAAAAGAACCCGCATTTGAGTTAGAGATGGCACTACTTGATGGTGAAAAGATATTACTTCAAGGAAAGCGGGAAACTGTCTTAATGATTGGGGAGAAAGTAACATGGGGCCCCAATTTAAAAAGAAAAGATGGCAATTATTTTGTGGTCTGCCAGTATAAAAAAGCATTATCTGAATCTCAATCAGAAATTTGGTATCAATCCTGGTTGCCATTTAGACTAACAGAAGCGGCGAAAATCGGGGAGGTTTATGTAGCGCCAGAGCAGATAATTTTAAAGAAAAATATTACACCGAGTGAGAAACTAACAATTTTCTAAGGAAATGAGAGGGATATTTGGAAACATTTAAGAGAAAGCTGAGAGTATTTAAAGCCAAATAACGGAAAATTGTTACAATTACATACAGAAATTTCTACAATCATACTTATTTATATTCACTAAAATGGCGAAAATTGTAACCTGGAAACCATTTAACAATGGAGAAATCAAAATTTTCCGATAAAATGAAACAGTTAATTTTAGGTAAAAGGGGTAAAATGTGGTTATTTGAATATCCGTATTTTACCCAGGAGACCCGAATATTCTGCAAGTGCATCTGATTTTCAATGAAAATCGAGGATATAATGGCAATAGCTCTAACTTAATTAGGTGGTACATCTATCGGGGGAAGGTCAATTACGATGGGAGTAATGATGGAACGAATTTGAAAAGGGATGTGTGGTGCCACTCAAAGTAAATGATTGAAGGGGGAACGAACATGCCAATCATACATCTTGATCCGAACGGTCTTAAACAAGCGGAAGATTGGGAGGGTAATAACATTGCATTAACATGTCCCTTATGCCAGAAAGTCTTCATTGTAAGTGATACTCGAATGCATTTAAGCCCTGGAGGAGAGAAAGGGTATAGAAAATGCCCTGCATGCGGCAAATCTATTGGACGGGTCAAAGGTGGAAGGAAATCAGGTGGCACTGCGAGCATAGAGTGGTAGAATTTTCCTTAGACATCAAAAATCACCGCTGTGGGCTTAATTTCCCACTATCCTCAATAAGTGAGAATATCGAATGGAATCTAAGAAACTAAACATCGCGTATATAGATGCCACTTGTATCTTGGCTGTTACTTCTTTAATGAGCATAATAATAGCCTGTGATTCCTCCTTAGAGTCAGATAATGCCAATAATAATGATGAAAGCCTATGATTCAGGGTAGGAGGTTCTATGGATACGTATGAAATTCATCTGGATGACATAGTTACTAATGGAGATTTAAGGAAGAATTACCAAACTAGAAACAAAGCATATATATACAAAAAGGCAAATTCTCAAGACATACAGGCTGATATTGATAATGGGTGGGAACGCATAGGGCCTAAGAATCGAAAAATGGCAAGTCTTAGAAAGAACAAGGATGTGGGGCTAGATTTTCAAGATAAGGTATGGTGTATTTTTTACAAAATGGGATTCTCCGAGATGAACCGGTCAAGAGAGTTTGCGATACCTCGTTATGGTCTGGATATTGAAAAAAATATTGATATATTTGCGAAGGATGATAATTGTGTTTGCCTTATCGAGTGCAAAGCTGCAGATAAACCACATACTAAAAGATCGTTAGGTGCCGATATTGATCAATATGCAGCGCTCCATAAGGAATTGGAGCAGTCTATCCGTTCGCATTATAAAGATAAAGGTGATAATACAAAATATAGATTTCGGTGGCTACTAGTTTTAAAGAATATAGACCTTAACGATAACGATTATACTCGTGCTGAAAAAGCTAATATTATGGTCGTTGATGATAATTTGATTCAATATTATGCAGATCTTTCCAGGCACTTCGGCCATGCGTCCCGATATCAATTCTTTTCCGATTTATATCCAAACATGGTAATTCCCGAGATGATTGAAGCAGTCCCAGCCATAAAAGGTAAAATGGGAGGTGTAACCTTCTATTCTTTTGTAATTGAACCTGAAATATTACTAAAGATTGCTTACATTTCTCATCGTGCAAAAAGTAATGAAAAATCAGTAAAGACTTATCAAAGGATGGCAAATAAGAAAAGACTAAATACTATAGCAAAATATATAAGCGAAAAGAAAGGTATCTTCCCAACAAGCATTGTCTTAAATATTGAAACTGACAATAGAGGATTAATATTCGAGCCGTCTATAGAAATGGCAGGGAAAAATGCTGTGCTAGGCACACTCCATTTACCTAATAGACTTAAAACGGCATGGTTGATTGATGGACAACATCGATTATTTGCTTATTCAGGATTACCGGAAGCAAAAACAGCAACACTACCTGTTATTGCTTTTGAAGACCTTGACGCTTCTGTACAACAGAAATTATTTATTGATATTAATGGTGAACAGGTAAGAGTTTCAAAGAGCTTACTTGTTGACCTTTATGATGACTTACATTGGAACTCGGAGAGACCACAAGATAGGCTACTTGCATTGATATCTAAATTTGTAAAGAACCTAAATGAATCAAATAAGTCCCCATTTAGAGACAAGATTATTAAAATTGGAGGGAAAAGAGATAGAAATAGGAATTTGACTTTAGCTGCGTTGAATGAAGAGATAAAAAGGTCTAAATTGTTTGGATACGTGCATTCGACTAAGACAAGAGAAATTACACCAGGTCCATTATATAAGTCTGATTTGGATTCTTCATTACACCATGCTATTGAAGTATTTAATGGATATTATTCACTCTTTTTGAAGAACGAAAATCTAAAAAACCAGTGGGCTACCGGGAGTGAAGAAGGTGGGTATATTTGTACAAATCAGGGAATTATCGCAACTATTCGGCTATTTAAGGCAATTCTTGATCATTTAGAGCAAAAAGATCAAATCGAAGTTAGGAATCGTAATATGAGTCGACTGCTTTTAGATATTGAAAAATATTTGTTACCGGTTATTGAATACTTGGGAACGGCTTCCCCACAGGTAATAAAGGAGTTTAGGCAACGCTATGCTCAAGCTGGCGTTCAAACAAGCACGTTCGCACTTTTCAGAATTGTTAATAATAAGTACCCGGAATTTGATCCCCCAGGATTAAAAGAGTATCTGCAAAAGGTAGATACAACAAATAACCAAGCTGCTTATCAGCATCTTGTCGATATTGAAAATATTATACATTGTCATGTAATTGGAGAGTTAAGAAGAAAATACGGAGATGGTTATAAAAATTGGTGGCATTTAGGAATAAAGGAAAATATTCGCACTAGTGCAGTTGCACTCGCTAATAAAGATGGTCAGTACGATTCCAATTTTGAGAATTACCTGTATCTAATAGATCTTAAGGAAATTATCGAAGGGAACTGGGATATATTTAGCGAACTATATACTATTAGTGCAAAAGCTAATGATAGTCGGGCTAAACGTCTAAGTTGGTACACCGAACTTAACAAAATTCGTAATATTGTAGCGCATCCTCCTAGTGGAGGAGTAAGTAATGAACAGCTAGCCTTTGTAATACAAATAAAAGATGAATTATCTAATAGAATTCCTAAGTGTTAAGTAAATTGCCTAATCTATAGTCCGGATGTAATGAAAATATCAAATTCTTATAATAGTAACCTTCATATGAAGCCATCTAGATTTAGTGGGACAAATATTAGAATACGCAGATCTAATAGAGTATTACTTATTGAACCAGCATATACAACTAAATATCCTCCGCTTGGTCTAATGAAAATATCAACGTTTCATAAGATGAAGAAGGATGAAGTTGTATTTAATAAAGGTAATAATGCATCTATACGAGATCAGCATTGGGATCGGATTTACATTACAACTTTATTCACCTTTCAATGGAATATAACAATTGAGACGATAAAATTTTATCAACGAAATAAGGTTGGTTGTGATATTAAAGTTGGTGGAATTTTGGCGTCATTGCTTAAAGACAAGCTTGCAAATGAAACAGGAATACAATCGCATTTCGGCTTATGGGATGAAGTTGATCGGTTACATCCAGATTATTCATTAACAGATACTAATGACTACAAAGTAAGCAATGCTAGTATTGGGTATATGACTAAAGGATGTCCAAATCATTGCTCATTCTGCGCTGTGCATAAAATCGAACCTAATTATATCGATTATATCCCATTAAAACATCAACTAGGTAGCGATAAAAAGGATTTAATACTATTAGATAATAATGTACTAGCATCATCAAAATTTGAGTTTATTATTGACGATATTAAAAATAATGGTTTCTACAAAGGTGCTAAATTTGGCAAATCGTTACGGTCTGTCGATTTTAATCAAGGCGTTGATGCAAGGTTACTTACAGAGGATAAAATGTACTTGCTAAGTCAAATAGCTATATTTCCTTTGCGAATAGCATTTGATGATATTAAATTGGAACCGGTATACATAGAAAAGATACGCTTGGCAGCAAGATATGGAATCAAACGATTATCGAATTATATTTTATTTAACTTCAATGACAATCCCGACGATTTCTATAGAAGACTTAAGATAAATATCGAACTAAATGAGGAACTTGGTCTTAGCATTTTTTCATTTCCGATGAAATATATTCCTTTGGAAGAAATTGATAGAAAATACATAGGGAAAAATTGGACTGCATCCCAGTTAAGAGGTATTCAATGTATACTACATGCCACGCATGGAGTTGTAGGACCGAAGAGACCATTTTTCGAGAAGGCTTTCGGCAGAAGTGTAGATGAGTTTAGGTTCATTATTGAGCAACCTGAAGAAGCTATTTTTAATCGGAGTAGGATGATAGAATACAGATGTGTGGTGTAGTAATTTGATAGGAGTTTATTTATACTGCTCCCCATTAAGACAGGCGGGAAGCTAAGAGAGTAAAATGGCTGAAAA
>CAYVBI010000124.1:3524-6106 GCA_964448985.1 uncultured Dehalococcoidales bacterium | reverse complement strand
CACTCGCCGATCCTGCTGGCCTTTCCGGGGGCCGTTATCTATGATTTCGACAGCGTGCCCATCAAACCGATCGATTATATGGACACGGAATATTACCAGATATACAGGGAGTTTATGAATAATAAGGATGCCTACCTGGAGAGCCTGTAACGAGGCAGGGGCAAGGAGATAACCGGCATGAATGAGATTAAACACAGGGTATTCGACGCCATCGGCAATACCCCACTGGTGGAGCTGGGACCTCTGGACGGGGTGAATCCGCGCGTAAAGATACTGGCCAAGCTGGAGGGATGCAATCCCGGAGGCTCAATCAAGGACCGGCCGGCCTACTATATGATCGTAAAAGCCGAGGAAAGCGGCCAGTTGACCCGGGACAAGATCATCGTTGAGCCCACTTCGGGCAACACGGGCATCGCTCTGGCTATGATCGGCTCGGCCAGGGGATATAAAGTCAAGCTCTTTATGCCGGAATGCGTCAGCACCGAGCGCCAGATATGCCTGCAGGCCTTCGGCGCCGAGGTTGTTCTGACTCCGGCCAGGGAGGCGACCGATGGGGCCATCCGCCGTGCCCGCCAGTTCATCGAGAAGGAGCCCGGCAAGTACTATATGCCCAACCAGTTCGACAACCCCAACAATCTTCTCTCGCATTACGAGACCACCGGGCCCGAGATATTCCGGCAGACCAACGGCGAAGTTGATGTATTTATCGCCGGTTTGGGCACTTCGGGTACGCTGATAGGTACGGGCAAATACCTGCGGGAGAAAAAGCCGGGAGTCCGTATCATAGCCGTGGAGCCTACCGTGGGCCACACCATCCAGGGACTCAAAAACATGACCGAATCCATCGTACCCGGCATCTACGACACTAAAGGATTTGACGAGAAAATAGTTGTGGAGGATGGGGAGGCGTTTGGAATGACCAGGATGCTGGCCACCAGGGAAGGTGTCTTCGTGGGCATGTCCAGCGGGGCGGCCGTGGCCGGGGCTGTCCGGGTTGCCGAGGGTATGGACAAGGGCAACATCGTGGTGATCCTGCCGGACCGGGGCGACCGCTATCTCAGCACCACGCTCTTCCGCTCCGTTTGTGCCAAGTGCCCGCCTTAAAGTTGACCGGCCGGCAATTCGGCGATGTGTACTGCCCTGAGTGAGCTGCTACTGACTGACCTGTTTTCTCAATTTGCCTGCCATTGAAAATCCTTTGAAGGGACAATCTAAAGCAGGTTCATAAGATCACTATGTGCTCTTCAGCCGAACCCCGGGCGCGGGCGAAGGTTGCTCCGGGTATATCTGCGGTGGTACTGTGCCCGGTCAGGTACGTTATGAAGGTGGGGATCTTGTGGCCGGGTATCCCGCCGGGCGAATCCTTGATAAGCTCAGCGGCATCAGCCGGGCTGCCGACTATACGTCTGCCGTCTAGTAGCGTGAGATGCAGCTTTGGCAGGATCGCCGCCAGGCGTGCGTTGCTCTCATTTTCCAGCGTTACCAGCCTGCCAGTTTCAGCTATAGCGAAATCCGCTTCGGTAATGCCCAGCCCGGCGCCCGCATACACATCTTTCAGCATGCGCCGTGCAGCCTGCAATATAGCTTCGGGCTCAGCGGGCACTTTTTCGCCCGTTGCGGCCGAGATGAGTTCAGCCAGTTTATCGACGGGTACTTCCTTTCCCCTTGCCAGTTGGGCCGCCCATAGTGTGATCGATGTCTCTGCGACTTTTATCCCGGCTGCCGCCAGACGGGAGGGCAGATCCAGCCTGTCCGCAATCGGCGAGACCGACTTGATAACTATTTTTATGTCCTTGTCTTTAACCAGCTTCAGCACATGATCTATCGCCTCTTCAGTCGAGCCTGACAGGAACACCTGTGCTCCGGTGAGAGTGGCCTCGGTTTTGAATTTCTCCAGCAGTCCATGGTCAACAGTCATTGATAACCTCGTTCGAATGTCTATACGCCGGGTGAAATATACTGGATAATGCCGCCGGGCACAACCGCGGCCTTTGCGCCATAAAAATAATCTTGCTTCAGCAGGTCCGGAACTTAATCCCATACCGATTGATAATTGAAACCATAATCTATACAATAGTGAATGGTATAAGTGAGCATAGGAAGGCCAGATGGGAATACAGGATCTCCTCAAAATAGCTATTGATAACCACGCCTCGGACCTGCATCTGAGGGTGGGGTCGGTGCCGACGGTGAGGATCTACGGGGGTTTGATCCCGATACCCGATATGGCGTCGTTAACTCCCAGGGACGTTGAGATTTATTTCGAGGAGGTTACAACCGCCGAGCAGAGGAAATTATTTGCAGCCACGCATGAGCTGGACTTCGAATACAGCGTCAGGAATTATACCAGGTGCAGAGTGAACGTGATGCAGCAGCGCTCCACACTCAGTATTGCAATCAGGATAATCCCCTATACTATTCCCGCCCTGGAGGACTTGAACCTTCCCCCGGTGATAAAAGACCTGGCCATGAAACGGTCGGGGTTGATACTCATCACCGGCGCCAAAGGCAGCGGCAAGTCGACTACCATCGCTGCGATGGTCGAATACCTCAATCAGAACGTTCAGCGCAATATAATAACT
>CAYVBI010000124.1:0-3404 GCA_964448985.1 uncultured Dehalococcoidales bacterium | reverse complement strand
GCAGACGGCCATCAGGGCAGCCGAAACAGGGCACCTGGTGATGGGGACCATGCATACCATAGATGCCGCCCAGACAATCAACCGCGTCCTTGATATGTTTCCCGACAGGCAGCAGGAGCAGGTCAGGAGCGAGCTTTCCCAGATACTGGTGGCCGTAATTTGCCAATTCCTCATACCTACTAAGGACGATACCGGGATGGTCCTGGCCTGCGAGATCATGCTCAGCAACAATGCAATCAGGAATACAATTCGCGAGGGGCGTATACACCAGCTTTACGGCCAGATACAGGTTTTCCGCAAGGAAGGGATGCAAACGCTTAACCAGGCATTAGCCGAGTTGATACAGAAGGGATTGATAACCGAGGAGCAGGCCTACAACTACACCAATATGATAGAGGAACTGAAATCCCTGCAAAGCTCATCGCGTAAAGCCGGTTAGACAGCCGAATTAAAGCGGCCATCGCCAACGGCATTGTATATCGCATGATAAACAGCAGTCTTAACACCAAGATATTTTTAACGGATAGTGAGTTCGGTGAGCTTTTCGGGGTCGGCATAGCCCGGTTGGTCGGCATCATGAATCAGGCCGCGGCGGGGATCTGTCCTGGCTGCAACGGCTACTGCTGCAAGAATATACGCTGCATGTTTTATTCGCCGTATTTCAGCATCTGTCCCATCTTCGACAGGAGGCCGCGCGAGTGCCGTTACCACTTCTGCAACGAAGTGTTCACGGCAGCGTCGCTGACCAGGGACGAGAAAGACCTCATGCAGCAGCCTGTGGAGGACCTTATCTGCGGCAGCAAGAGCGAGATAGCCAGCCTGTTCTTTCTATTCCCCGAGTTCCCGCTGGATGAGAAAGGGCTGGCAGCCCTGGGGATCAAGGAGGAAGTGCGGCGGATCATAGAGGATTTTGAAAGCGGCAAGCTGGGCGAGGACGCGGCTTTTGATAGTCTGAAGCAATTGTGCAGGGATGACGCAGTCATCCCGTCCTGAGATGCTATTTCTCGATCAGGACCATATCGAAGATAAATTTTTTCACCCTGGCGGCATATTCGCGATAGAAGAACGCCGTATTATCCACGATATATTGCTGTTCCAATCCCAGCAGGATGGATGAAAAAATGGTGGCTATGTAGTGTTCGTCGACGTCTTTAAAGATGCCCTTTTCCTTGCCTTCCCGGAGTATCATCGCGAGGCTCTCCCTGTAACCCCGGTAGAGCTTGCTCAGGATGCGCTGCATGCGCTCGTTGAACTTGATCTGCGTCAGGAAATCAAAGGTGACGTAGATATATTCCTTCTCGTTTTCCACCAGGTTAAAGCCCTGGTCGACAAAGATGCCCAGCTTTTCCTTGGGATCCGCCTCTCGCTCGAGAGCCCTCTCCAGTGACGAGCGGACGTTCTGCTGCATCTCCCTGAGCAGCGTTACCAGCATGTTCTCCTTGTCTTTGAAGTAGTGGTGGATGAGGCCAGAGGAGACACCCGCCCGCTTGGCGATATCCATCATTGTGAAATTGTAATAGCCTTTTTCGGCGATGATTTCGTATGCTGCGCGGGTGATCTGTCTTTTCCTGTAGCTGGCTATCTGTTTCCCGCGCTGAGCGCGGTTCAGCTTATTGTTCTTTTTTGCCACCACTCTCGTCTGAAACACCCTGCTCTTTTTTTGCGGCATCAATTACTCCTATCAATACGAGTCAAGATTATGGCGTCATTTACGGTGTTGCACCGCATTATCTTATACAATTCCGGCTAATTGTTCAATCAATCAATGGACTATCTCTCGGTGGTATACGGACCGGCGGAAGTGCCAGGTTGCGAAAAGCACGGTATTATAACATAGACAGATATGCGCCTGTTAAACTCTGGACATTTGTAGGAGACGTGTGTAAAAATATGCATCAGGCGGCTTTATGGCTGAAGCATTAATTTATTAGGAGGCATGTGTGATGAAAATATTCGCAGGTCTGTTGCTGGCTGCGTTGATACTGTTTTCGGGCTACAACTGCGCAGTGCCGGACGGAAAGCTGCGCATTATTACTGAAGATAATCCGCCCTATAACTTTGCAGATGAGAGGGGCAATATCAGCGGCCAGTCAACCGAGATAGTGCGATCGCTTATCGGCAAGACGGGCAGCGACGCGACCATCGAGCTGATGCCGTGGTCGAAGGGATACGATATAGTGCAGAACCAGCCCAATACCATGATTTACTCTACGGGCAGGATGCCCTTTAGAGACCAGATGTTTAAGTGGGTGGGCCCCATCGGGTTCGCCGACGAATGGTTTTATGCCAAACGGGGATCGAACATCCGGATCACCTCCCTCGACGATGCGAAGAAATTCAAATCCATCGCTGTTTACAGAGATGATTCCAATCAGCTCTACCTGCTGGAGAAGGGTTTTACCAACCTGGATGTGAGCGAAAACGATGTCCAGTGCATCAAGAAGCTCATGGACGGCAAGGTTGACCTCTGGCTGGGCCCATCCCAGGGATTTGCCTTCCTGGCTTATGAGGCCGGCATCAATCCCGCGGAGATCGAACCGGTTTCATATGTTCGGCGGGCCGAGTGGTACATCGCTTTCAACCGCCTGACTGCGGATACAACTATCGAAGCCTGGCAGAAAGCTCTTGACGACATGAAGAAATCGGAAAATCCCGACGTCTGCAGCGTTTACGATAATATTATTACCAGCTACGTACTGCCCCGCTACACGACCGACAGCGTATCCGGCGAAGCGGTTATTCAGCTTGTGGAAAAGACGGCCGGCGATATCGCAGCCGACGCTGCGGGTACTATCAGGAAGATCAATGCCGGCGAAAGTCCCTACAGGGATAAGGACAGGCCGGACCTCTACGTGTATGTCTTCGATAAATATGTGACTGAGGCGGCCAATGCCAGCAATCCGGCTGTGGTCGGCCGCAACCTGGGGGGTGTCCCTGATATGGCCGGTAAGCTTTTCAGGGACAGCATCGTGGAGGGAGCGCTTAAAAACGGCACGGGCTGGGAGGATTACATTTTTACCATGCCCGGAAAAATCGGCCTGTTCTACAAGTCCGTGTATTACAAGTCGGTGACAGGCAGCGACGGCAAGCAGTATATAGTCTGTGTGGGACGATACAAGGACAAGCCGGAATAGCGTATAAGAGCAGTCCTTTTACGCTCGCCTCTTGACAGATATTTCGTGTGTATGTAAACTATGTTTCTGATTGCGCTTTTTTCAGGCCATAGAGTAATTTGAAGGTATGGTGCATTGCTAATCTCTGAAAGCAGGAAAACCAACTACATAGTAATCGACAAGGATAAGTGCAAGGCCTGCCATTACTGTATCGCAGTTTGCCCCAGGGAGATCATTGGGACATCCAAAGAGATTAACAGGCTCGGCGTAAATTATGCCGAGGTGATTCCT
>CAYVBI010000123.1:0-6260 GCA_964448985.1 uncultured Dehalococcoidales bacterium | reverse complement strand
TTAAACTCTGGATGGTCAACTGCTGACCCGCAGTGGAGGGTGCGGCCGGTGCACATGACAGCACTCCTATTGAGATCATCAGCAAACCAGACAAGATCAATGATAGATAGCCGATGTTTTTCATTTCACACTCAACCCTCCGCACTTAACAGTACCAAAATTATAGCTAACCACTATGGTTAAAGCAACGTCCCTTTATCGACTTGAACTGCTGATGTCGTAGCTGCGCGCCTTCCATGCATCCGGCGTAGTCAACTGAACAGTAAAACTCCACACTTCCCCGGGCTCTAAGAACTGCTTGTAGGCCGAGGAAACGCCGATTACATTTTTATCCGCGTCGAAGTAGCGGACGGCAATATTGCACTCCGTCAGCGGAAGACTATTAGGATTTCTAGCAACGCCGGTGACAACCGCCATGCTTTTGGTCGAATTCAGGTCTCCCGTAAATTGCCTTGCGGTTAGATCATGACTGATGATCTGAAGTCCGCTACCCCTGTTGCAACTCACTGATATGATAACCAGTAACAAAGCTAAACAGACAAGCCAATGACCGTATTTAAACAACCCGCCCACCTTCATCACAAAGTATATACGAACACGACCGATTTCACAACGGTTTGCATTTCCTGTCAGTTACATATCGCTATATCATACCTGGCCACCTTCCAGGCGTCACCACCCCTGAGAGCCGCGCTGAAGTTCCAAACCTGCCCCGGCTCCAGCCGTTCTATGCTGTCCGAGAAAACACCCAGGCTATTGCCCTCGTAGTCGTAAAAGGTAACGCAGATCCTGCATTTATCCAGCGGCCACAGCAGCGTATTCTGCGCCTGGCCTTCAACGGTGGCTGTGCTTTGCGATACATCTGCTGTAAATTCGGCGACGATTATGTCATGCTTGATCACTTTAACGGCGGCAACAGGACTGCAGGCCGGCAAACAGAGGAGCAGAATCAATGATAATAAATACAGCCGGTGGCTTAAACGCATATTGCCTGTCACCTGCAGCACTTGGACGGGTCGCGCACGATTACGGTTACCATCACCGTCTTGCTGACCTTATTGCCCAGACCGTCATCCACGGTTGCCATTATATGGAAATCACCGTAGGTCCTGGGCGCTTCGTAAGTGATTGATGGCCCACTGCCCGTGATAGTGCCGTCGCTGCAAACCCAATTATAGTTTAACGGTACACCCTGAGGGCTAACAGCCGAACATATGATTGTAGTATTGCCCAACGGATACAGATTGGTATGTTCAGCGACCAGTGACGAAATCAGCGGTGCATTGGGATTTGTGATATCTCCTGCAGTACATGCTCCGCCCAGGATCACCAAGGCAAACAGCGACAGCAATGCAAAATATGAAGCGGTTTTGTGTATTTTCAATTCGCGTTCTCCGGTTATATCGTTGATGCAAACGTATATATGATAAATTCGGCGGCATGTTTTCGCAAATTGAGTTTGTTAAATCCTGATCGCTTCATGTATGCTTTATACAAATATCCACCGAGGTAAAACATGTCTGATTTTCAAAGCAAGATAGAAAAGCTTATTAACAAAACCGTTGACAATAACAGATGGAGACAGCGGGAATGCATTAATCTCATTCCATCCGAATCCTCGTCGAGTTTGCTGGTAAAGCTCTGCGAGATATCGGACCCCGTCGGGCGGTATGCCGAACACAGGACCATGAAAGGCAGGGAAATATATTTTTACCAGGCCACAGATTTTATCAGGGATGTTGAAGACGAACTGAGAAAAGAGATGCAGCAGTATTTCGGCTGCACTAACGTTGAGCTGCGTCCCATCAGCGGTAACATGGCCAACGAGGTTGTTTTTAAAGGCATAGTTAAATTTCTCAACCGGGAGAAGCCCGCCAGTCAGCCGCTGAGAAAAATGCGCGCTGTGATCAACAACGATCTTAACAAGGGAGGGCACCTCAGCGCCCAGCCGATGGGCGCCCTGTTTAACTTCGTTGCTGATAACCTGGAGACGGGCAAGGAGAACGTATACCATTTCCCCGTTCTCAAAGATAATCCATATAAGGCGGACACCGCTAAACTCTCGGATATAATCGAATCGATCAAACCGGAACTGATCATCTTCGGTAAAAGTATGTTTTTATACAGGGAACCGGTTAAATTTGTATCGGAACTCGTTAGCCGGATGAATCCCCGCCCTATCCTGATGTTCGACATGGCCCATGTCCTGGGCCTTTACGGAGCATTCCAGGCGCCGTTCAGCGAGGGGGCCGACGTTGTAACGGGAAGCACACATAAGACCTTCTTCGGCCCGCAGCGCGGCGTGATCGCAGGCAACATGGCTGGCGGGACCGGCCTGGAGAAGCTCTGGATAGAGATAAAAAGCAGGGCCTTCCCCGGCTCGACCAGCAACCATCATCTTGGCACATTGCTCGGCCTGCTGATGGCTACCTATGAAATGAACCAGTTCAAACAGGATTATCAGGAACAGGTGATAAAGAATGCCCGCGCTTTTGCAAGGGCGCTAAACTCCAGGGGCATAGCGGTTGAAGGCGATGCAAAAGAGGGATTCACAGAGACTCACCAGGTGTTGATTCGTGTGAGGCAGTACGGAATCGGAGAGGACATCGCCCGCAGACTTGAGGACAACAATATTATCACTAATTACCAGGCCCTGCCGGACGATAACAGCTTCATAGAGTCAAGCGGCATCAGGATGGGCGTACAGGAGATGACGCGTTTCGGCATGAAAGAAGCAGATTTTGAGCAGCTTGCTGAGTATTTGAGCGAATGCGTTAAATCGAACACTCCGGTGAAAGAAAACGTCAAGAAACTCCGTCAGCGTTTTCTGACCATGCAATACTGCCTGCCGATGGAGCAGTCGCTCTCACTGGCGGCCAGGGTGCTTTCTTCCATACTGCCCGCCGATGGATACCTGACCAAGTTCGCCGACAACTTGAAATCCTTCACCTGAACTCAGAAAATATCTTAATCCCGTGGTTCAAATTCGGCGTGCCGCTTTCTCCAGGCCATGCGATTTTGTCCTCCCTGTGTTCAGGCTTATAATTGTCTACGGCCATTACGATGAAACCACTATATGCCATTGAGACGTTCGCCCTGACCAAGAGGTACGGTAAGATCCTGGCGCTCGACAGCCTCGACCTGAAAATCGAACCCGGGGAGGTGTTCGGCCTGCTGGGTCCAAACGGCGCGGGCAAGACTACAGCCATATCCATGCTGTGCACCGTCAACGCTCCTACGTCGGGAACGGCCATGGTCAATGGTTTCGATATCCGCAGACAGGCAGGAAAAGTACGGCGCAGCATAGGCATTGTTTTCCAGGATCCCAGCATCGACGACCGCCTGACAGGCCGGGAGAATATGATGCTGCATGCCACTCTTTATGATATAAGAGCAGATGCAGCAAAGAAGCGGATCGGTGAATTACTGGACCTGGTAGGGCTGGCTGACCGTGCCGATTCACCCATGAAAACATATTCCGGCGGCATGCGGCGCAGGCTGGAGCTGGCACGGGGGCTCCTGCACAGCCCCAGGGTGCTTTTCCTGGATGAGCCGACCCTCGGCCTGGATCCACAAACGCGCCAGCACCTCTGGTCACATATCGAGGAGCTTGCCCGGCAATCAAACATCACGGTAATCCTTACCACACATTATATGGAGGAGGCAGAGCGCCTCTGCAGCAGAGTAGGCATCATCGATTCCGGCAAAATCAAGGTAGTGGATACACCTGCTAACCTGATCGGTGCTCTGAAAGGTGACGTGGTGACAGTTGTAACCGGCAGACCGGCTGATTTTTTAGAACGCATCAAAGAACTCAGTTTCACTCGTCACGCCGAGGTGGTTGACAGCACTGTGCGCCTTCACCTGTCCGATGCCGAGAAAAAGGTGCCGCTAATCGTGGAACTGGCATCGGCCGGCGGCATCGAGCTTAAATCCGTATCCATACATAAGCCAACATTGAACGATGTTTTCCTGTATTACACCGGAAAGGAAATGCGTTCCGAAGAGGCGGAAAATGAGCTGAGATCGACAATGCGAGCCCTAAGCAGGATGAAATGAGCGAACTGAGAAAAATAGGAGCCTTGTGGCACCGTGAAGTATTGAGATACTGGCGCGAGAAGTCGCGGATAGTATCTTCATTGATTCTGCCGCTGCTGTGGCTCGTGGTCTTCGGCAGCGGTATGCGGAACGTGGCATTGCCGGGCGTGGACAACTACCAGGTGTTTATATTTCCCGGCATACTGGGCATGACGCTACTCTTCACATCAGTATGGTCGGGGGTTTCGATTATCTGGGACAGGGAGTTCGGATTTCTTAAGGAAATCATGGTAGCGCCCGTTTCACGCACCTCCATCGTCATGGGCAAAGCCCTGGGCAGCGGCACCAGCGCATTAATACAGGGATTCATCCTGCTGCCCCTTTCGTTCCTTATAGGAATCAGGCTCGATCCTCAGTCCGTACTTCTATTAATTCCAATTATGATACTGCTGGCGATCGGGCTGGTCTGTGTCGGGCTGCTGCTGGCCTCCCTCATGAACAGCATGGAGGGCTTTAACTTTATAATGAGCCTGGTGATTATGCCGATGTTCTTCACCAGCGGAGCTCTCTTCCCCATCTCCTCAGCCCCCGGCTGGCTGCAGGTATTCAGCTACTTTAATCCGCTGACATATGGAGTGGATCTACTCCGCTGGGCAACAACACCCGGCACGACGACAATCATGCCGACCTATGTCGAAGCAATGCTGCTGCTGGGATTCGCAGCGGCAATGATCGTTGCCTGCTCTTACACGTTCAGTATCAAGAAGTGATTACTGAACCGTCACGTTGAGCTTGAACGTCTGTACGTCTTTCTCTCCACCTTCCCATGGCCTGCTGTAAGAAAACGAGGCCGTGCTGGCGCCCGCCTTTAAGGCCTGGAACGTCCATACTTGATTGCCCGGTGCGCCGACCATGCCTGTATTCGCGGGTGCTACAGCTTTATGAGAAGTCTGCTTCAATACCTCTGGATTGCTGATCTGGGCCTGCTCACCCCACGAAAACCCGGTGGTGGGATTGGAGCAAAGTGTGACGGTGACGGTAGAGCCGGCGGCGGCGGTGACGTCCTGGACGATGTGGGCTTTCTGGGAGAACTGCTCGCAGGTTACGGTCACAGTAGCGCCGGCTGCGGTCGGCGGCGTGGCCGCGGGTGCGCAGGCCAGCAATAAGACTACTAAAATAGAAGCGGCTAAAAAGATTGTTATCCGGTACTTGTTCATAGCAACAACCCTCCTCGAATTAAACTTGCCTCTGGTAAATCATTGTAGACCGAAGTCACAGTGATTTCAACCGATCTGACTCCGTGGAATGCGTGCTGTCTTGACAACGACTTATGCCAAGCATACAATTTGCCAACAGTTGTACCTGAACATGACAAAAAGTGAAAAATAACTGGCAGGTTAAACCGGGCGACAAATTCGGCCGCCCTCAACGGCTTAGCGTGAGACCGCTCCGGCGTGTCCTCCGCACTACACATCTCTTCAGCATCGCCTACGGCGACGTCGGATCATCTATCTATTACGCTCTCGGTGTGGTCGTCCTGGCAGCCGCCGGCGCCACGCCGCTGGCGCTGGGCCTGGCCGGCATAGTTTTCGTCTTCACCGCCCTTTCCTACGCCGAGGGTACAGCCATGTACCCCGAATCGGGCGGGTCCGCCAGCTTCGCGCGGCACGGATTCAACGATTTTGCAGGATTTATAGCAGGCTGGGGACTGATGTTCGGGTATATCGTCACGATCTCCATCTCTGCAATCGCCATCCCATCATACCTGGGTTTTTTCTGGGCACCTCTTAAGGAGTCGCCGGCGGTAATGACCAGCTGCGCCATGATGGTCGTGGTGTTTCTCATGACGATCAATGTCATCGGCGTCAAGGAATCATCTATATTGAATATTGCGCTTGCCGTTATGGACCTGGCCGTGCAGGCGCTTTTAATTACCCTGGCCCTGATGTTTTTCTTCAATCCTCAGATTATTATGGAGAGAATTGTGAACTACTGGCCTTCGCCCCAGGACTTTCTATTCGGTATAGCCATCGCCGCCATCGCCTTCACAGGTATAGAGACGATATCTCAGATGGCGGAGGAGACAAAACGTCCCGAGGTACGCGGGCCAAGGGCGCTTTTAATTACGACCATCGTGGTGCTGGTGATTTACGCCGGCATCTCGGTGTCAGCGTTCAGCACTATGACCCCGACCGAGCTGGCAACCAACTGGGCCACGGACC
>CAYVBI010000122.1:0-6379 GCA_964448985.1 uncultured Dehalococcoidales bacterium | reverse complement strand
GGCAGCTCAAGGATCCCAAGATAGGCCTGACGCACAATATGGGCGGTTTCCCCTCAATGAATGTTGTCAGCGTCTGTATAGTCGGCAAATAAAGGTTATTCGGGAGGTTTAAATGGCAGCATTTGTTGTAACGGATAGTCTGAAACAACTGATAGGGCAAAAGGAGCCGCCTGTCGTTTTCAAGGTCGAGGAGGGCGCTATCCAGAGGTATGCCCAGGCGGTCGGCGATTCCAATCCTCTACATTCAGATGTCGAATGGGCTGCGAACAGCAAATGGGGCCGCGTGATGGCCCCGCCCGGGTTCATGGGGTGGCCTATCTCAAGTGGGTTCAACTTGTTCAAGCTCTTCGAAAAGCTGATGAAGGCCGGGGCCCCCATGGGGCTGCTGGATGGAGGCGTTGAGTACGATTTCCAGTCGCCCATAGGCGCAGGCGATATTCTGGTTGCGGAGATCATGGTCGCCAGTATTGAAGGGCGTGAAACCAAGATGGGCCCAACCATGGTAACAACACTTCAATCCACCTATACCAATCATAGGGGAGCTGTCGTACTGGTTGTGCGCAACACCTTCCTTAATTTCTAAGTCAGCCTGTTATTAATATGTGGAGGGACTATGGCAAAACAGATTTATTACGAAGATGTCGAAATAGGCAGTGAAGTCAAGACTCTTGAGAAAATAGCTACGACCAGGATGCTGGTACAGTACGCCGGGGCATCGGGTGACTTCAATCCCCTTCACTACGAAGAGGATTTCGCCAAGAACCTGGGCGTGGGCAAGCCCATCGTGCACGGCCTGCTCAAGAGGGCCTGGCTGGTGAACCTGATGACCGACTGGATCGGTCAGGACGGCACGCTAAAGCGGCTATCATGTAGATATCGTGGTATGGATTACCCGCGCAAGATGAAGAGCTTCGAGGATCCGGTCGACGGCGATACCTGGTGGTGCAAGGGCAAGGTCACCAAAAAGTATGTAGAGAACGATGCTCACCTCGTGGAATGCGAGATATGGGTCGAGAACAGCAAGGGTGAGAAAAACACCACAGGCGCAGCGACCGTGATACTACCGTCCAAGGCGAAATAGTCTCGCGAACCTGAAACTTGCGTAATAGAACATCGCCGGAATGTCGATATTAAATCGAGGCCGGCGATGTTCCGTAATTTTCGGCATATTGTATCGTTCAAGAGAGGGCAAAATGGCTGAATTCGTATTGACCGAAGCATTGAAGAATATGATCGGCAAAGAGGAGCCGCTCCTTATATATAAGGTAGAGGAGGGCGCCATACAGCGCTACGCGCAGGCTGTCGGCGACTCTAATCCCATGCATAGCGACGTAGAGTACGCCGCGAAAAGCTCTTTCGGCCGGCTTAAAGCACCACCAGGCTTTGTCGGGTGGCCGGTGACCAGCGGATTCGACATGTTCCAGTTTGTGGAGAAGCTTATCGCCGCAGGCGCTCCCAGAGGGAACCTGGACGGCGGGATGGAATATGAGTTTCTGGCGCCCATAGGGGCCGGCGATACGCTGGCTGCCATGATTAAGCTTGCCAGCATCGTGGGAAAGGGAACAAAGCTGGGCCCGACCATGTCGACCACGGTTGAGGTCACTTACACCAACCAGCGCGGGGCAGTGGCTATGATAGCGCGCCAGACATTCCTCAGTTTCTGATGGAAATACGCAGTTCTACGTAGTAACATTTTCGGCTTGCCCGGCTTATAATAGTTTGGGTGGTTAATTTATGATTAATATTGTACTGGCATTCGTCATCTCCGCGATCGTAAGCTATCTGTTGGGATGCATACCGTCGGCCTACATGGTGGGCAAGGCCTTTAAAGGCGTGGATATTCGCCAGGTCGGCAGCCACAACATGGGCGCCATGAATACCTTTTATACTATCGGGTTCTGGCCAGGCATGCTGGTCCTGGCGACCGATGTCTGCAAGGCCATGCTGGCCCTCACATTAAGCTATTGGCTAGCGATATTTTTACAGGTGCCGGCCAACCTGGTCGTTCCAGTCGAGATGGTAGCCGGCATCGCCGTCATCGCCGGGCATAACTTCCCGGTCTTCCTCAAGTTTAAGGGCGGCAAAGGCGGCGCTACCGCCATCGGCATACTGGCCTTCCTGCTGGCATGGATCAACTGGGTTGATATCGGCGCCTTTAAGTTCCCCATCCCCCTGGGCGACCTTATATACCTTGCCTCGTTTCTGATCCTCCTGGCAATAACCCGTTGGCCCACGTTATCCTATGCAATATCCTTTATTGCGTTCTGGCTGATCGCCTGGTTTGTGTATAAGGATACGGGTCTATTCGTCTACAGCATCTTCGTAACCCTGGTGCCGGTCCTGATGTACATACCCCGCCTCAAGGAGATCTGGGGCAAGGCGGGTGGCAACGTCAAACGGGCGATCTTCAGGACCAACCTGAAAGACAGGATGTAAACCGTTTCTTAGCGGGAAAACGGGTGGCCTTCGCGGTGGAAGTCCGGCAGGTAATGATCGGCGGAGTCCAGTTGCTGCAGCCATCCGTTATCCATGCCGAGGCCATTTACGATATCCACCACCTCGCGGTACTCGCCCGCAGTAATTCGCCTCGACAGCAGCGGCTCAGCCGGTGCATGATGGCAGGGGTTGTACTGCGCCATAATGCTCAGGGTTACATCCCGGGATAAGGCCGTTGCCAGCCATTCTAATGATTCGTCACTCCCCGCCAGCCTGTTGGGCAGAATGAGGTGCCGCACTATCAGTCCCCTTTGAGCCACGCCTTCATCGTCTATTACCAGATTTCCGACCTGTCGATACATCTCCAATATAGATAGTCGGCTGTGTTCGACGTAACGCCGGGCGCCGGAGAATTTCCTGGCCCATTTATTGGAAGCATACTTGATATCCGGGAGATAGATGTCGACGATGCCATCCAGCATAGAGATAGTCTCTACGGAATCATAGGCGTTGGTGTTGTATACGATGGGGATATCCAGTCCCAATGGCACTGCTTGACAGAGCGCTTCCACGATCTGCGGTACGAAATGGGTGGGAGAGACCAGATTGATGTTATGACAGCGCAGTTCATCCTGCAGGTAAAGCATCATTTTCGCCAGGCCGCGGCTGTCGACATGTTCATCTCGATCGTTCCCCTGGCTGATCTGGCTATTCTGGCAGTAGATGCACCGCAGGTTGCAGCTATTAAAAAATATAGTTCCCGAGCCCCTCGTCCCGGAGAGTGCGGGCTCCTCGCCGTGATGGGCGCAGTGGCTGGACAGAGATATCAGCTTGCCTGACCTGCAATAGCCGCCGTTGCCTTCGAAGCGGTTTATGCCGCATGAACGTGGACAAATATCGCACGCGGCTAGGCGTTTATTGAGCGCTTCAGCCCTTCTCTTCAGCTCGCCTGATTTGTAGAGCGAACCGTACCTGCGTTTTGATGTAGAGCGGTTGTTTTTCATGTAAAATCGGACCGTCCTGATTTTAGCCGAAAAGAGCGGCCTTTTCGAGTTTACCGTTGTTGATTCCGTGCTAATAAGTGTGTATCATATTGTACGGTTTACAGCTTACATAAGGAACGTTTTTCCATAATAAATCATCCGGGGGAGAGGTTATATGGCTAAGTACATAATTGCCCATGACGTCGGTACCAGCAATAACAAGGCGGTTCTGGTGGATACTGAAGGTGGAGTGCACGGCAGGTCTGTCAGCCCCTATGACATAAAGTATCCAAAACCAGGCTGGGCTGAACAGGACCCGGAAGACTGGTGGAAGGCCATGACCACTTCCACCAAGCGGCTGATGGCGGAGACGGGCGTATCGCCCGCCGACATACTGTGTGTCGTCAACGCCTCACAATTGATAGGTATAGTGCCCATGGATGAAGCGGGGACTGCGCTCAGGCCCGGCATCATCTGGCTGGACAGCAGGGCCCCGGAGGAAGCCAGGTGGGTCATGAACAAATTCCTGGGGCCCACCGTTTTTGCCGCCATAGCCGGCGCATCCATTACGGGCAAGGACGGGATCCCCAAGCTCCTCTGGTTGAAGAAAAACGAGCCTGACGTATATAAAAGAATGAAGTATTTCCTGGATGTGAGCGGATACCTCAACTACCGCTGCACGGGCAAGATGCTGATGACCTGGAGCAACGCCTCGGCCTTCGGGCTGGACCTCAAGAAAAAGACCTGGCTGGAAGCCATTTTTAAATACGTCGGGTTCGATACTAAGAAGCTGGCCCCCCTTTGCCGCTCGACGGATAAGATTGGAGAGTTGACCAAAGAGGCTGCCGAGCTGATGGGTTTGCTGCCGGGGACACCCGTTATGGGGGGTACCGGCGACATTCAATCCGCGGCGGTGGGTTCCGGCGCTATGGGTGAAGGTGATGGGCATATCAGCATGGGCACCTCGGCCTGGGTAGGTGTGGTGACGCGTAAGACGCCCACCGGCAAGAGTGGCGTCGTGAGCACGCAGTCCGCCGATCCCGGCAAGACCCTCCTGCTGGGACAGATGGAGCTGGCCGGCGGTTGCCTCAGATGGCTGGGAGACGAGATGTGCAGGCTGGAAAAGGCCGATCCCACCATGTCTAATATATTCGGTTTCATGGACAGTAAAGTTGAACAGGTGCCGGCCGGGTCCGATTACCTTATATTTATGCCCTGGATGTACGGCGAGAGGGCTCCGGTGGCGGATGCTTTTATCCGCGCCGGCTTTGTTAACCTGGTCCCGGAGCACACGCGTGAGCACATGATCAAGGCTGTTTACGAGGGAGTGGCCTATAATCTGAGGTGGATAATCGAGGTTATCGAGACGCAGTTCAAATTCCCTCTCCCGTCATTGCGTGTTATCGGGGGAGGCGCCCTCGGCCATCCCTGGATGCAAATACTGGCGGATGTGACCGGAAAGAAGATAGAGCCGGTGAACAATCCCCAGGAAGCCGGGGCCGTCGGCGCGGCCATGACCGCGGCGGTGGGGTTGGGAATATACAAAGACTTCGAGAGCCTGAAGAATGTGGTGTCTTCCAAGTACTCGTTCTCACCGCGGGAAGCCAACCGTGAGGTATACGATTTCCTGTATACGAGATACAAGGAGCTCTATACGGATCTGAAGGGCTTTTACACCAGGATAAATAAAGAACGTTGCGAACAGGTGTAAAAAGCAGGATAAAATGAAAACAGAAGATATGCTTAGCCAGCCCGTAGCCCTGCCCGACGGAATAGATTATGACGATTATATTATCGGCACTTATGTTGTGAACTATCCCGCAATATTTCCCATGGCGTCCGGCGGCATAACACCCACCATGGTACCCAAGGTAATGCAGGACCTTGGCAACGATATCGTAATAGGCTCGGGCGGCGGCATTCACGCTCACCAGCAGGGACCTGTAGCCGGCGGCAAGGCGTTCCGCCAGGCCATAGATGCTACTATGAAGGGCGTTTCCCTTGAAGAGTATGCCAAGACGCACAAGGAGCTTGCAGCTTCGGTTAAGCTATGGGCCGATCCCTTCAAGAAGGGTCTACAGCGCTTTTTAAGCTAAACAGAGGATTAACCCGATGTCACGTTTTTACTCGGAGGGCGATCATGACTGAAGAACAGCGTTATGCGATTTCTCAATACCCGGACGTGGATGACATTTACCGGCGGCTGGATGCACTGGTGCGCCAGCCCATGAGAAGGGTAAAGCCTGAGAAAATGGATGACTACCTGAAGTATTTCGAGGAGAAATGCAAACGTTCGAAGGCTTTGACCGATGAGGCCAAACGGTTCATCCCCGGTGGAGTTCAGCACAACCTGGCCTTTAACCATCCCTTCCCCATCGCCATAGAGAAAGCTGACGGAGCATATCTATGGGATGTGGACGGTAACCAGTACATAGACTTTCTGCAGGCCGGCGGTCCGATCGTGCTTGGGAACAACTACGCGCCGGTGCGCGATAAAATCATCGAACTGCTGCAGACTTGCGAGCCGGTGACAGGGCTGTTTCACATATATGAGCTGAAGCTGGCAGAAGTGATCAACCGGTTTATGCCCAACGTTGAGATGTTCCGTATGCTGGGCTCCGGCACCGAGAGCGTAATGGCAGCCATCCGTGCAGCCCGAACATTCACAAAGAAGAAGAAGGTCATCAAGGTTGGCGGGGCCTATCATGGCTGGAGCGACCAGATGGTCTTCGGCATGCACATACCTGGCTCGGGAAGGTTTGAGGCCAAGGGCATTCCCTCCGGCGCCAGCGCCGGGACTCAGGAATTTTTCCCTAATGACCTGGGCGCGTTGAAACGCCTGCTGGCCAGGAACCGCATGTTTGGCGGGACGGCCGCAGTTATAGTGGAACCGGTTGGGCCTGAAAGCGGCACACGCCCGGTGCCCTTTGACTTTAATAAAAAGGTAAGGGAGCTTTGCA
>CAYVBI010000121.1:0-6495 GCA_964448985.1 uncultured Dehalococcoidales bacterium | reverse complement strand
CAGCATGATATTCATGACACCGATGCCGCCCACCAGCAGGGAGATAGCGGCGATGGCGCCCAGCAGCATCGTGGTGGTGGCCATTGTCTCGGATACGGTTTCGGCCACTTCCTGCATTGAAGTAACTGTAAAGTCATTGGCCGCCGACGCGATCAGGCGGTGCCGTGTGCGCAGGAGATCTGTCAGTTGCTGCTTGATGTACTCGCTGTTGTTAACATCTTTCACCTTTAGTGAAATGGAGGAGATGACCTGCTCTCCGCGTGCAGTACGCTGCTGCGCCACAACCTGCTGCATGGTGGTGAGCGGAACAAACACCATGTTGTCGGGCGACCCGCTGACGGAACCCTTAGCGGCAAGTACGCCGATCACGCGTACTATGATAGTTCCAAGTCTCAAGTTCTGCCCAAGTGGATCATTATTACCGTAAAGTGTCTGCGCAGCTGTGGCCCCCAGGACGGCCACGGCGCTACCGCGTTGATAATCGTAATCGGAAAAGAAGGTGCCGCTGGTCGTACTCAAATTGTATGTCGGCATATAGGACGGAGTTGTGCCCGTGACCTGCGCGTTCATATTCTGGCTGCCCGCGATCAATTGCAGGTTCTTGGAAAAGATGGGGGATACCGAAGTGACCAGGTCGGTTTTTTCCGCGATGGCCGTGGCATCTTCCATGGTCAGCGTCACGGCGCTGCCGGATGCGCTTCTGACTCCCCCGGCTCCCACCTGTGATCCGGGAGTGACCGTCATCAGATCCGCGCCGAGGGTCTGTATCCTGGCAAGTATGTTTGCTTCGGCGCCCTTCCCGATGGACATCAGCGCGATCACAGCTGAGACACCGATGACGATACCGAGAATGGTCAAAAGGCTGCGTAGCTTGTGAGAAGTCACGCCGCCCCACGCATTGGCGAAAGGCCTGAGCAGTTTACTGTAATTTTTCATCCTTCTCTACTAGGCCATCCTTGATATAAATTATTCGCTCGCAGGCCCGGGCAATCCTGAGGTCGTGCGTAATCATCACCAGTGTGATCTTCTGCTCGGCGTGCAGTGCCGTGAGCATCGATATTATCTCATCGCCGGACTTACTGTCCAAATTGCCCGTGGGCTCATCGGCCAGTATCATGGGAGGGTTCTTGGCCAGTGCTCGCGCGATGGCCACCCGTTGCTATTCTCCACCGGAAAGTTCGGTGGGGCGGTGGTCGGCCCGGTCGGCCAGTCCCACGGTGATAAGTGATTGCATGGCGGATTCGTAACTATCGGCTTCCGCGTATTCAAGGCCCAGTTTGACATTGGCCAGGGCCGATAGTTTGGGCAGCAGGTTGAATTGCTGGAAAACGAATCCTATCTTTCGTGCCCTTATATGAGCGAGTTCCCTGCTGTTAAGCCGGCTCACCTCCTGGCCATCCAGATGATAGCTGCCGGAGGTCGGTACATCTAAGCAGCCCAACAGATTCAGGACGGTTGATTTGCCGGATCCTGAAGGTCCCATAATGGCGACAAGCTCCCCTTTTTCTATGGTGAAACTTACGCCCTTTAATACCGCAAGCTCCCTATCCCCGATCGGGTATATC
Organism: uncultured Dehalococcoidales bacterium; assembly: GCA_964448985.1. Classification (GTDB taxonomy): domain Bacteria; phylum Chloroflexota; class Dehalococcoidia; order GIF9; family UBA5629; genus CAIMUM01. The sequence goes on along the minus strand of CAYVBI010000121.1, from coordinate 4,930 downwards.
TTTTGGATGTCGTGCAATTCGATCATCTGGGTAATTGCATTCCGGGGATGGAGGTGGTCTGCGTTCTTTGTTGAGAGCCGGTCGTCGTTGTGGTCTGGGTAGTAATATTGGTCGCAGTAGATACTTGGTCCCCTTCACTGAGGCCGCTGATTACCTCTGTATTCTGGCCATCAGTGATGCCTACCTGTATCATTTTCTCAGTGGTCTTTCCTTCCGATACCAGTTGCACATAGTATTTTCCGCCCCGGCTGGTAATCGCTTTATTGGGTACCAGGAGAATATCAGTTCTCTGCTCGGCTATTATGCTGACGGTAACGGTCAGCCCTTCCCTCAAGCGAAAGTCCTGGGGCACGATTGCCGTTGCCTGAACCTGCTGATTTTGCCCGGTGGCCGTTGACGTCTGTCCTGTAAATGAACGTCTCGAGGAGGATCGATTATCGGATGTGGTCCGGTTATCGGATTGCTGGCTGGAGACCGTCGGTCGGTAAGGTGTTGGATTATCGGAGGCCGTCTGCGTGCCTGATGTCTGCCCGGTGGCGCCCGGCTGCCTTACGCTGGCTGATGTGGTCTTCGCGGACGTTCCCGCCGATAGTGCCTGGACTGTAGTCGCGTCCACGGGGTCCATCTGTACGGTCACCTTGTAGTTCACTATGTTCGATTGAATTGTTGGGGTCTCTGCGATGAGCGAGATTTTGGCCGGGAACGTATACGCAGGCAGCGCAACCGCCTGGACGGTTGCAGGTGTGCCTATGCTCAGCTCATATATCTCCGTCTCATTGACCAGTACCTCAGTCTGGAAATTTACCGGGTCTATGACCCGCACGCCGACAGCGTTGGCGGAGACCTGGTCGCCCGGAACGACGTTTACATCTGTTACCAGCCCGGCGAAAGGAGACGTAATGGTGGCCTTGTCCAGTTTCTTTTGTGCCTCAACCAGGCTGGCATTTTTGTTCTGCAACTGCAATTCCTTGATCTCGATGTTGAGAGGATCTGGAGTTGATATAACCGTTGTCCCGGAGGAATCGGTCTTGGGTTCCTTGGCGTTTTCCAGGTCCTTCTGGGCCGATTTCACATCTATGGCGGCCGTGGACAGGGCACTCTCCAATGGTGCAGTGTCGAGTTTTGCCAGGGCCTGCCCCGCCTGCACGCGGTCACCTATTTTTACCAGCACCTCCTGCACCGTACCTGACGAGTAGAAAGCCAGGTTTTCTTCGTGGGATGTCATCAGATTGCCGCTGGCCAGGGTATTGATATTGAGATTGCCACGCTGGGTTGTGGCAGTCTGATTTGCTGCCGGATCGGCTTTTGCGGTGCAACTCAAGGCAAGAGCTGAAGTAAGAAGGACTAATATTGTAATGGGTATTATCTTGTATGTTTTCATAATGGTCAGATCACCTGTCGATCGTATCAAAGGCTATCAAGTTTAGCACTGTAACAGTCTAAGCCAAAAATATTAGGATTTTATTAAGTGCATTATCCGATTAATAATAGGTTAATATTTCAGGTGTACTATGGCGCAGGGTTTTAGAATAAATTTGAACCCCCGGGGGATTTTCCATAAAGAGGTTACACCGAGTAATAGAATGCTGGTGCCTAGTTGCATTGATGCCGGCAGTATTTATGACAGGTCTGACCGGGTACGTTAATGCCCAAGATGAGGGGGTGATACCGCTGAAATGGGAGGTGGTGGAGAAACCAAGCATCAAGAATGAGATCGTGGTCGTCCCCTCGGAGATCAACAGCATTGCCACCAGCCGGGATATTGTCTACGTGGTTGATACTGCAAACAGTAAATTACACAGGTCGGACAACGGTGGCCTGACATTTAGCGATATAACACCTGCATTAAGAAATGCGGGAGCGCAGATGCCACCTATTGAGATAGGTGTCGCCCCCGATAGGCCACAATATGTCGCCGTGTCAGATGACTTATCAAGAGTCTTTTGGTCTGACGACAGTGGGGTTACGTGGAACAATACCAGTTTGCCGGCAATAACAGGAAGCATTCAGTGTATTGCCATTTCCAACGGGTACAGGGAGGGCGCTGACCTGTATCACGACCTGGCGGTTGGCACAGCTGCCTGGGGTGATGCTATCACAACAGGGCAAATTTGGACAGTTAAGGTTGGTAAGTCTTTCGCCAACTGGCAGAATCAAGCCCTTATGTTCACGGGGCATCCCGGAGCAGAAGTGTCGGCGATTGCCTTTTCTCCCCAGTACATATCAGATTCAACGATACTGGCTGTAGTTTCTACCGCCGCCGATCTTGCCCCACCAGGCAACACCTTATTGTGCATAGGGCAAAGGGATCTTTCACTGCAAACCACATCGTGGAACAGTATCGCAGGATATCCGCTGGTTATCGATACGGCTGGCGACGCACCGGGAGTAATCCATATTGCCTCGGCAATCGCCTTACCGTCGGATTATAGCGGGGCTTTCGCAACTTCACGGAAAGTTTTTGTAAGCTATAACCGCCAGCCGGATGCTAATGATGACGTATACAGGTTCGATGATGTAATAAAAGACAGGCTCAGAGTAGCTGGAGGCGTTCCCATTGACATCTGCAGCATTGCGTATTATGGAACCTTGACTTCCGGTAAACTCCTGGCCGGTGAATCTAACATGGCTGTGCTGAACTCCGTCCAAGTAAGGCGAACGCTTAATCCGCTGGGAACACCAATAGGCACACCGAATACGACTAGCTGGAATATCGCCACTCAGCCGCCCTCGGGGCCGGGCAATGCCCAGGTGGCATGGAGCTACCAGGGCACCGTGGCTTTCTGCGGAACGGGTCGAGTTCTCGGGGCTGCCCCACTTGACGAAAGCGCTTTCTCTCAGAGCTATGACAACGGGGACACCTGGGAACAGACCAGCCTGATCAATACTATTATACGCATGTGTGACATTGCTCCCGCCCCCGACTCAAGGAGCCTGTTCATGGCCACCTTCAGCACTTTTGGTCCCGAAAGTGTCTGGCGCAGCGCCGGCCAGCCGCTAGGGACTTACTGGTCCCGTATGTATACCATGAGGACCTCTTCCGATATGTTACTCCTCCGCTTGAGCCCGGACTATAAAAACGATTACACCATTTATGCAATCGAAGCCGGCAGTGACAACAGCACCCTGATGGCGGTGTCAGAAACACGGGGCAACACCTGGAAAAAACGCTATGTACAGGGACCGGTTATCGATATGTCCGTTGCGGGCAAGGATACGCTTTATCTGGCGCTACCGGGTGGGTGTATCCGAAAAAGCATGGATGGAGGGCTCAGATGGGGGGATTACGTGGCGACTGGCCTGGAAAATATCAATATGCTGGCTCTTGCCAGCAACGGTCACTTATTCGCCGGAAGCATGGATAGCAAGGTAGCCTATTCCACTGATAATGGCACCAGCTTTATCGAAATCGAGAATCCCATAGGCCTGGGCACCGGCTGTGTGCAGGTTGCAGCTGATGCGGACTACCCCCTCAATAATATAATTTATGCCGCCGATAATATCTCCGATAAGGGTGTCTGGCGCTGGACTATCGGTCTTTCCACAGATTGGGAACAGATTGACGAAGTGATAACGGAGCCACAGCCAGGTCAGATAATCAGCAGCCTGATGGTTGGACCGGAAGGTACGCTTTATCCGCTGCGCGCAGAGCGGTCCAAACCTGATAACCGCATCATTGTATCGGGTAATCACACGGGCGGCATGAACCGAACGTTGAACCCTACTGCCGACCCGGTGATTAATATCGAATGGGATATAGTCAACCGGACGTTAACAGATAACAGGACAGCATTTGACCCGAGGCCATTAAAATTTTCTAACAATCCGCCCTGGCTCAAGCTATCAGGTAACTCAAGCGAAAATGATCTCTGGGCTGTTGACACGGCTAACCTGGCAATCGCGGATGATACGGCTCAGATTTATATTTTTCGAGATAACCTCTGCAAGGTCGGGCCGTGGATCAACGGACCGGAAGAAATAGGCTGCGACCCGGTCAGTGGCAGAAACCAGCAGGTTGACCTTGCCTGGGAGCAGCTCTCATTGACAGACCGCTATGAACTGCAACTTGCCAAGGATAGGACTTTCACCCTCAGGATCAATCCTGAAATATCCGCGGCAGACAATATTTCTGCGGTAATCGGGTCTATTTTGATCCCCACTGATGCCGTTAACGTTACCAGCCCAGCGGTCTGGCTGCCTCCCGGTTCACTGCCGGAAGTAGGCGCTTTTTATTTCTGGCGGGTGAGATGTTACCATGCGGCTACATGGGAGTTTATCCGGAGTCCGTGGTCTGATACGGTGAGTTTCCTGGTCAGGCCCGGTTTCCCGGTTACCTCTGCCTATTATGGCCCACAACTGCTGGCGCCCGAAGACGGTTGTGGATGCCCCTGCGACTCGCCGGTTTCCTTCTCATGGTCACCATTTAAAGAAGCCACCAGCTATAAATTTGAGTTATCTGAAAATTACGATATGAGCCAACCGCTGGTTTCGGCAAGTTTTAAGACGACTGCATACCGGCACGACGGGCAGTTGGAGTGTAACAGAAGCTATTTCTGGCGAGTGATGGCCCTTGAACCTGTGCCCGGTGACTGGAGCGCGACTTTCAGTTACCAGGTACAGCCCGCTCAATCTTATCAAGCACCTGCTGAAAGAAATGGATCTGCGCCGCTGTGGGCATGGATCGGAATAGGCGTTGGCATCATTACCTCGTTTGTGCTGTTTATTATTCTTCTTAGACAGATGGAGATAATCTGAAAGATTCCGCTGCTATTCTTTTTCGTTGTGCAATAAAAGTGCCTATAGCCGTAAACCGCTATCATTTCAGACCAAGCTGTATTGCCATTAGAGCTGCCTGCTTTATATTGCAGAGATTTTATTCTTCCTCTTTACTGACCAGGATACGTCCGTCCACCACCAGGTAGAACTGGCC
>CAYVBI010000120.1:0-6538 GCA_964448985.1 uncultured Dehalococcoidales bacterium | reverse complement strand
CAGTCTACTGCTCTACCGACTGAGCTACCTCGGCGCGAACGATATTGTAGCCTTTGCGCCGATATCCTGTCAATTCTGTTACACTCGTTTTAGTCTGAAGGCAGGCAAAAGTTTCTCATATTTAGTAAGATGTTAATAATGCAGCAATATTATTGTCCCTATTGCCGGTCGCCGGTAGCTGCGGGCGAGAAGGCCTGCCGCAAATGCGGTCAGCTCCTGTCATGGACGCCGGCGCCAGCCGGCCAGAGTCACTATGATAAACGGATGGACGATAATACAAAGGACGCGCCAAAGAAATCGTGGTTATGGCCGTTGCTTGCCCTGATCGTGGTTATCCTTCTGGCCGGCGCGGGTGTCTACTACTTGATGCGCATGATGGAAACACCGCCGCTTACGTCGGTTGTGGATAACACAACGACTGCCGGTACGGAAGGTTTTATTGTCCCCGATAACAGTGCGCCCGTCATCAGCAATATCAGCGTGGATAATATATCCTACAATGCGGTTGTGATTAAATGGGACACCAACGAGCCCTCCACCAGTCAGGTTATCTGGAGGACAGGTGATAACAAGATATCCGTCACGGACGAAAAGAAGGCCATGGTAAATCAGCACGTCGTCGAGCTGACCGAGCTTAAAAACAAGCAGAGGTATTATTTCAAGGTCAGGTCGGTCGATCCCTCATACAATACAGCAATCTCTGTAGAAGACAATTTCGATATCGGGCTGTCACACGGTGTGGCGGCTATCAGCGTGGTGGGAGACAGCATGAAGACGGAGGAGCTGCAACCCTCAGTTTTCCGCACGATTATCAGCGGAAAGGTGATCAATACGGGTGAAGTGCCCATCCGGGCCAGGGACATCGAGGTATGGATAAAGATCACCGTTGCGGGCAAAGCCGGGACCAGCGATATAAAAGCCGAAATCAATCCGACGCCCGATATCCTGAATCCTCTTTATGAAACCAGCTTCCGGGCAGTAGTGCCTGACAGGACTAATCCAACTTATATCATCACAGCTACGATAACCGGCCAGCAGGACTGATCAGCCTGTCACATGTCAGGAGCGTTTGCTGCGAGAGGCGTCCGCGATCATGACGACGATCAGAGTACCCACAATCAGGATGAATACCGGAATCATCACCAGACGGATATTAGGATAATCCGCCGTCCAGTAGCGGAACCAGACCTTTCCGATGATATCTTCATCGGGAACCAGCCAGCCGGTGTGAGAATCGTTGCTGTGATTACGATTATCGCCCAGAACGAAATACTGGCCCTCCGGAACGTCCCGCTCGGGCATAAAGTAGTTGGGCGCGTCCCGGATATAAGGCTCCACCAGCTTTATACCGTTTACGAAGACCGCCCTGTCCCTGATCTCAACCGCATCTCCGGGCACAGCTATCACCCTTTTGATGAAACATGAGGGATGCTGTGAAAAAAAAGGATCGAACGTGGGCTTGGGATCGTTGCCGGGAGCGTAGAAGACTATTTGATCGCCCTGGCGGGGCTGGTTGCCGAAGGCGTAGCCCAGCTTGTTGACGATGATCAGGTCTCCTTCCCGGAAGGTGGGAAGCATAGATATGTTGAAAACCTCAAAGCTCTTGATGGAGATCTGAAGTCCGAGGAAGATGATGGCCGCGATCAACAGGGTGAAGATGAACTCTCTTAGTACCTTCAATTACGTGTTCCTGACAGTTGATTTGGATAATTATATGCTATAAGCTATGTTTGTGCTAATGAAATAAACTTTTTACACACGTATTTCGTTATTTATTAGATTCTGTATTACAGTCGAATATACAGCAAAATTATTTATTCAGGAGGTATCAAGTAAATTGAGGAGAACAGCAATCATTCTGGCGGCAATCATGTTGATCACAGTATCCCTGGTGGGATGCGCACCGTCGCCGGCTGTGGTATACCAGGGAGGTGTACCCGCAGCTGGGACAGCCATCGGTTCGGGCGGGATTATCGTAAGCCAGCAGAACCTCGGCCTGTGGGTAAGCGGCCTGGGCAAGACGACCGGGACGCCCGATGTCGTGCTCCTGACGCTCGGCGTTGAATCACAGCAGAAAACCGTGGCTCAGGCGCAGAAAGAGGCCATCGATGCCATGAGCAGCGTCATGCAGGTACTGAAGGACAGCGGTATCGCCGACAAGGATATGCAAACAAGCCAGTACAATATCCAGCAGGTCACCCGCTGGGACGAAAATCAGAGCACATACATTGTTGTGGGCTACAGGGTGACGAATTCTGTTATTTGTAAGATCAGGGACATCACCAAGGCCGGGACTATCATAGATAAGGCCGCGGTTGCCGGGGGCGATCTTATCAGGATTAACGGAATAGATTTCACGGTAGACGACCCCACCCCTTACTACAAGATCGCACGCGAGAAGGCGGTCCAGTACGCGATGGAGAAGGCCAAGCAGATCTCGCAGGCATCCGGAACCAAGCTGGGCAAGGTGCTGTATGTATCCGAGGACACCAGCTATACACCACCCATGGTCGGGAATTACGCTATGAAATACGCTGCTATGGATTCGGCAGCCGCTGCTCCGACTCCCATCAGCGCCGGAGAGCTTGAATTCCAGGTGACCGTCACCATGGTCTATGAATTAAACTAAGCTTAACATGAGAGTGACTGGCTTCCTTATGTGACACATAAGGAAGCCAGTTCTTTTTGCTAAGGGAATGTGGTGATGTTAAAATTGACCCGTATTTGAACCTGCTGTTGATTGCATGCATTCAAAAATTGACCTGATATCCTCTGATTATTCTATTGGTTCAAAATACAGGATGTTATTACGGATATGCTGAGCCGGCCCCTTGATTTTATGGCCTATGCCCTGTCCCTTGCAGAGCTGGCGCTGGGTTACACCAGCCCCAATCCGGCTGTGGGAGCTGTGATCGAAAGGGACGGACTGGTAGTAGGTATGGGACATACCCATCAGCCGGGAATGGAGCACGCCGAGATCATGGCGCTTAACCAGGCCGGAGAGATGGCCCGGGGAGCAACCATGTACGTGACTCTTGAGCCTTGCTGCCATCACGGCAAAACCCCGCCCTGCACCGAGGCTATCATTAATGCGGGCATCTCGGAGGTCAATATCGCCGTGGCTGATCCCAATCCGCTGGTTTCGAGCAAGGGGATTGAGTGTCTGAAGGCGGCGGGCATCAAGACGAGTATCGGGGAGTACGAGCAGAAAGCCAGGGAGATCAACGAAGGATATTTCAAATACATTAAGACTGGCATCCCCTTTGTTATCGCCAAGTTCGCTATGAGCATGGACGGCAAGATTGCCACCAGGACGGGCGATTCCAAGTGGATAACCAGCGAAGAAGCGCGCAACTACGCGCACGGACAAAGGCACAGCGTCGATGCCATCATGGTCGGCGCCGAAACTATAATTACCGATGATCCCCAGTTGACCGCCCGCGGGTACAGCGGCAGGTGCGGACGCGCGAAGCTGCAGCCGATGAGAGTGATAGTGGATGGCAGGGGGCGTGTTCCGGCCACGGCCAGGGTGTTCTCGGAGCCGGGTAAGACCCTGGTGGCATTGGCTGAAGGGCAGTTCGACAGGGGGATTCTGAAAACGAAGCGGGAGGGCACGGAATATATAGTGCTCAAGTCAGACAAAGGTTTGATCGATATCGCCGAGCTCTTGAAAGCACTCGGCCAGAAACAGATTACCACGGTTATGATCGAGGGCGGCAGCAGGCTGCTGGGCTACGCGTTCGACCACCACCTGGTCGACAAAGTGCTTGCTTTTATCGCGCCTATTATAATTGGTGGTGAAGAGGCCAAAACCGCGGTAAGTGGCCTGGGTGTGGATAAGGTGAAGAACGCGCTGCAATTGAAGGATATTAAGATCGAGAAATTCGACAACGAGCTGATGATCAGCGGGTATACCTGAGGACTAAAATATGTTTACAGGGATTATCGAAGAGATCGGTTCTGTGCAGAAACTCAGCGCTAAAAGCCTGGCCGTACAGGCCAGGGAGGTTCTGGTCGGCACGGCCCCGGGGGACAGTATCTCGGTCAACGGAGCGTGCCTGACAGTGATCGATATCGCAAAATCAGCTTTCACGGTGGAGATTATGCCCGAGACCAGGAGATTGACAAACATCGGGGATTTACACGTGGGTGATCAGGTCAACCTGGAACGTGCGCTATCGGCCCAGGGCCGCTTCGGCGGTCATTTTGTGCAGGGTCATGTGGATGCCGTGGGCAAGGTCGCGTCGATGGCGCCCGATGGCGAGGCTATTATTCTGAGTGTCAAAGCGACTGAAGATGTACTAAAATACCTGGTGAAAAAGTGCTTCGTCGCCGTTAACGGCGTGAGCCTTACGGTCACGGAATGCAATACTGCACAGTTTTCAGTGTCCCTCGTGTCTTTTTCACGACAGAAGACCAATTTGGGGACATTGAAGCAGGGGCAGAAGGTCAATCTGGAAGTTGACATAATCGCTAAGTATATCGAGAAATTTTACCATCCTGGCAAGCAAGAGGGTATAATCAGCTTGTTGGACCAGTATGATTATCTGAAAGCGAGGTAAACTCAATGGCGTTATCACCGATACCCGACATTATTAAGGATATATCCGCAGGCAAGTTCATCATCATTGTCGATGATGAAAACCGCGAAAATGAAGGCGACCTGGCTATAGCGGCCGAGAAGGTTAATCCCCAGTTAATCAATTTCATGGCCACTCACGCCCGCGGGTTGATCTGCATGCCCATCATAGGCAAGCGGCTGGATGAACTGCAGATTCCGCCCATGGTACAGGAGAATACATCTAAATTCACCACGGCATTCGCCGTGTCGGTCGAGGCAAAAAACAAGACCACCAGCGGTATATCCGCGTTCGACAGGTCCGTAACGGTCAAAGCGGTCCTGGATCCCAGGACGCGGGTGGAGGACATCGCACGTCCGGGCCACATGTTCCCCCTCAGGGCCAGGGAGGGTGGTGTGCTGGTGCGCGCGGGGCACACCGAGGCTGTTGTGGACCTTGCCAGGATGGCAGGGCTTTACCCGGCGGGAGTCATCTGCGAGATCCTCAAAGAGGACGGCTCCATGGCCAGGTTGCCGCAACTCGAAGTGCTGGCGGAAAAATATGGTATCAAGATCGTCAGCATTGCCGACCTGATAACTTACCGGAGGAAATATGAGAGGCTCGTCCAGAAAGTGGCCGAGGCCAGGTTCCCTACGAAATACGGTGATTTTACCATTATGGCGTACAAGAGCACCGTCGATACCGACGAGCACGTAGCGCTGGTGCTGGGGGATGTTACTGACAGCAAACCCGTTCTCGTACGCGTTCACAGCGAATGTGTGACAGGCGATGTGTTCGGCAGCCTGCGCTGCGATTGTGGAGAGCAGGTCCAGATGGCCATGAATGCAATAGCCAAGGAAGGCAGAGGCGTTTTCCTCTACATGAGGCAGGAGGGCCGGGGGATAGGGCTGCATAACAAGCTTAAGGCTTATGAATTACAGGATCAGGGGCTGGACACCGTGGAGGCCAATATCGCCCTGGGCTTCGACGCTGATTTGAGGGACTACGGCATCGGCGCCCAGATACTGGCAGACCTGGGTCTGCATGATATACGCCTGCTGACCAATAATCCCAAGAAAATAATCGGGTTGGAAAGCTATGGGTTGAAGGTTGTCGAAAGCATCCGGCTGATAACCGAGCCTACCGAATATAACAAGAGTTACCTGAAAACCAAGCAGGAGAAGCTGGAGCACCTGCTAACCATCGATGATTAACACAGGGGAAATAACCGAGGAGGTCTTAGATGTCTAAGAATTACCAGGGTATGCTGTCAGGCAAGGGCCTTAAATTTGGTATCGTAATCTCGCGCTTCAACGAGATAATAACGGGCAGGCTGCTGGAGGGCGCCCGGGACTCGCTGCTCAGGCACGGTACTAACGAGCAGGATATCGATATCGCCTGGACACCCGGCAGCATGGAAATACCCCTGGCAGCCAAGAAAATGAGCGAAACGGGAAAATACAACGCCATTATCTGCCTCGGGTGTGTGATAAGGGGAGGCACCCCTCATTTTGAATACGTGGCCGCGGAAGTTAACCGCGGCATCTCGCGTCTGAGCCTCGACAGCGGTATCCCGGTCATACAGGGCATTATTACTGCGGATAATCTGGAGCAGGCTATAGAGAGGGCAGGCGCCAAGGAAGGAAACAGGGGCTTCGCGGCGGCCAACAGTGCAATTGAGATGGCTAACCTGATCAAGAGCTTCGGTTCTTAACTGTTAATCAACTATCCTGTAAACTTTGTCGCCGTGCCGCACCTTGTCTGATACCTTGATCCCAATCGCGTCGCCCGCTTTGGCGACCGGAACGCTCTGGTTGTGTATTTGCATGGAGTCTACGATTACCTCCATGTCGGTGGTATGGCCTTTGATGTGAATTTTATCGCCCACCTTTAGCTCGCCGGTCAGCTCAATCGCCGCCACCACAGGCCGGGCGAAGAAATCCACGATCAGGCCGATCTCTACTTCTGCCACGGTTGCA
>CAYVBI010000119.1:0-6541 GCA_964448985.1 uncultured Dehalococcoidales bacterium | reverse complement strand
CGCATTCAGCTCCCTCTATGACCGTGTCGCCCGCCAGCACGCCCAGTATGCTGAAGGCCATGGCTATCCTGTGGTCTCCTTTTGAATCGATGACGCAGCCTGACGGTCTGGCGCCGGTGATATACATAGTGTCCCTTTCCTCCCTGACAGGTATGCCCATCCGTTGTAATCCCTCCTTTACGGCAGCCACCCGGTCGGATTCCTTCAGCCGGGCGCGGCTGATGCCGCTCAGCACGCTCTCTCCCTGCGCTGCGGCTGCCAGTACCGCCATCGTCGGCAGCAGATCGATGCAGTCGGACAGGTCGGCTTTCAAAGCTTTCAGTTGCGACTTTCCGGCCTTTATGCCGTCGCCGCGCGCCTGTAAATCGGCTTCCATGCGTTTGAGCAGGGTCGAGATCTCCCTGTCAGCCTGGAAGCTCGACCTGTTCAGATTAGACACGTATACGTCCCCTGCCACGGCGCCCAGGGAGAGCAGATATGAGGCCGACGACCAGTCCCCTTCCACCCGGTAGCGGGCAGGCTTGTAGGACTGTGGCTTAACCTCGAACCTCATATCATCGGGGCTGCGCTCCACCCTGATTCCGAACTTTTTCATGCAATCGATCGTCATGTTGATATAGGGCTTCGATTCCACCGGCGGGGCCAGCTCGATGGTCATCCCCTGCTCAGCCCTGGGTGCGATGAAAAGCAGGGCAGAGACAAGCTGCGAGCTGATATCCCCCGGCAGCCCGGCCGTGCCTCCCTTTAGGCGGCCTCCTCGGACGGTTACCAGTGCGCCGCCATCGGTCGTGCAGTCCACGCCCAGCAGCCTGAGCGCCTCCACCAGCGGAGCGATGGGCCTTCTCGATAGAGAAAGTCCCGCCGTCAGCCGGCAGGCGCCGGGTACCAGTGAGCAGATGGCCGTCATAAAACGCAGCGTGCCGGCCGAATCGCGGCAGAACAGCTCCGAATCGGGCTGGCGGAAGTTACCCCCGCTGACCAGCCAGGAGTCGTCCTTTTCGGTTATAGCTACTCCGATTTTACGCAGCGCTTCGCGCCCGGCTTCAGTATCGTCGGCATAAAGCGGACGTTCGATCTCGCTCCATCCGTCCGACAGCGCGGCGCACATCAGGCCGCGCAGCGTATAGCTCTTGGAAGACGGAGCTGAGGCCCTGCCGCTAATCCTGCTTCGGGAGATTGTGACTATCATTGGTTCTTAGCTCCGTAAGTATTTTATTCACTACGCTCTCGATATCGAGCTCCGACGTATTTACGCTCAGGTCGGCCGCCGCCTCGTATAAAGGTATCCTGCGCTTGAGCAGGCCGTCCATGGCTGAGGCGGGATCGAAAACCTGCAGGAGGGGACGCTTTTCAGGGCTTTTTAATATACGGCGCAGCAGGACGGACGGCTCGGCAGGTAAGTATATGATAATTGCGTTGCGCTTGAGCGTCTCTATATTGGACTGGTCGAGTATCACCCCGCCTCCGCAGGCTATCACCGTGTTTTCTCTGCCGGCGGCATCGTTGACGACCTTTGATTCGAAACGCCGAAAAGCGGCTTCGCCATCCAGGGAAAATATCCGGGAGATCGACCTTCCGGCCTCCTCCTGGATCTGACTATCTAAATCGACGAAATCCATGCCGGCGGCTGCCGCCAGGGCCCTGCCCACGGCGGATTTGCCAGCCCCCATGAAGCCGATCAAAGCGATATTACTTTTCATATCTTTTCACCGCCGCGGCCGCTGCCCGGCGCATCACATCGACCGGCGCCCTGCAGCCGGTCCATATCTCGAAGGACAGCGCCCCCTGCCATGCCAGCATATCCAGTCCTCCCATAATCCCGGCCCCCGCTTTCTCCGCCTCCTTGAGCAGCCTGGTTTTAACCGGATTATATACGATATCCACCACGATATGCCTGCGCTCCAATAATTCGCGATTGACGGGGCTCTCATCCGCGTGCGGGGCCATTCCCATGCTGGTCGCGTTTACCAGGAGGTCGGCCTTTGCCAGTGACCCGGCAAGGTTGTCTGGATTCATCTCAAGTGCTGCGAATGTGCGGCCTGTATACTTCGCCATATCTGCGGCGCAGTTTTCTGCCCTTTGAACGGTCCGGTTCAGGATAGTGATATCGGCGCCCAGTGAAGCAAGGGCGAAGCAGACGGCCCTGGAGGCGCCCCCCGCGCCAAGCACGACCACACGCAGGCTGCGCGCTTCGACGCCCTGTTCCTTCAGCAGGCGCAGGAAGCCCTCTGCATCCGTGTTGCCGCCGGCCAGTCTCCCACCTTTATTGCGGACGACATTCACCGCGCCGATTCGCGCAGCCAGCGGATCAACCTCGTCCATCAGCGGGATAATCGACACTTTATGCGGGATCGTAACGTTCATGCCCGCAATATGCAGCGCCCGGATGCCTTCAACGGCGCCCGCAAGCCCGGCTTTGCTCACCCTGAAGGGTAAATAAACATAGTTGAGGCCCAGCGCACGGAAGGCGGCGTTGTGCATGGCGGGTGAAACGCTGTGTTCCACCGGGTCCCCCATCACACCGCATACCAGCGTACGGCCGTTCAATTCAAAGCCCGTCATCACGATATCATCCTGTAGATCTTGCGCAGGACCTCCACGCTCATCTGGCCCGGGGCGGAGCCGCCGGTCTCATCCATCGAAGCGTAGGTCAGGTAGCCTCCCGCCAGGGGCGAGAGAACACGGCTGAGTGCGCCCGCAGGGCCCATGGCGAAGGAGATTATATCGGTCCGTGGAAATAGCCCAGGCAAATTAAGCACCGCCAGGTTGTCATCGACGTTCCTGGCCATGGTCACGACCTTGCAGATATCGGCGCCCGCTGCGAGCTGCTCTCGCACAATGCCCGATAATTGCTCGAGCGGAGGCGTTCCATCCCAATTGTGATAGGATATTAAGCACCTGGCACTGCCCTTGATGCGTTTCACCATCTCTCCCAGCGCCGGAGAGTCCAGCTCGATATCTACTATAGCGGCGGCCAGTTCGACCGCGCGCATCAATTCGCTGACGCGTTCCTCCTCGCTGCCGGAGAATTTACCCTGGTGCGCGCTGTCCCTCATGGTGGCTATCCAGGGCTTATGCAGGTGCGGGGCCAGCTTGTGCCAGCCGCTGCCGACCAGGTCCATGCGCAGCTCCAGCATATCTGACAGAGCCTGCGCCTTCTCGATGGCATCCGTGTTATCGCTCATCACCACCGCGCAGATCTTAGGCCTGGCCATCATCATTCTCCAGCACTTCTACAGCCAGAGCGAAGCTGACATCGCTCGATATAAAAACACGGCCTATCCTTCGCGGCAGGATGAACCTGGTCTTGCCGTTGACCACCTTTTTGTCATGGTCCATGGCACGCAATACCCTGGACATCTCTACCGGGGGCATGCGCACCGGCAGCCCCGCCTGTAGCAACAGATCTTTAAGCCTGGCGAGGTCCCGGGACGGGAATATGCCCAGCCGGTTTGAGATAGTTGAGGCCTTGACCATACCGATAGCCACGGCCTGGCCGTGCCCAATTTTGAAATCGGATGCGGCCTCTATGGCATGGCCTATGGTGTGGCCGAAATTCAGTATATTGCGCAGGCCGGTATCGCGCTCGTCTTTTTCCACGATGCGGGCCTTGATGTATACACAGCGCTGGACCACCTCTTCCAGCAGCTCGGCCTCGAGTGCGCGTATCCCGGCCATTTTTTTCTCGAGCAGATTGAAAAAGGGCCGGTCGCGGATCATCCCGTACTTGATCACCTCGGCCAGTCCGTTGCTGACCTCTTTTGGCGGCAGGCTGCCCAGTGTAAAGGTGTCTGCGATGACCATCTCCGGATGATGAAAAACGCCGATATTATTTTTCACGGGACCGTGGTCCACAGCCGTTTTTCCGCCCAGGCTGCTGTCCACCTGCGCCAGCAATGTCGTGGGCAGGGCTACCAGGGGCAGTCCCCTCATGTAGGTGGCTGCCACGAATCCCGCCAGGTCGCCTATTACGCCTCCTCCCAGCGCCAGCACGGGAGTGGACCGTTCTGCGCGGGCGTTTTGAAGCCCTGCGTAGAGCCTGGCCGCGGTGTCGAGGGATTTATGCTGCTCACCCTCGGCTATCAGCAGCGTAAACGTTTTGAAGCCCTCTTTCTCCAGGGCCTGCCTGACCATGGCGCCGTAAAGCCTGTCAACGTCGGGGTTGCTGATGATAATAGCCTTCTCGCCCGGATGACTATCTTTAATCCACTTGCCCGCATGATACAGCAGGCCGCCGCCGATGCGTACATCGTAGCCTCTCTTGCCGCCAAGCCTGATCCTTACTGTCCTCAACCTTCAACGCCGCCTTATCAATTTCCTGCCCTGGAGGATACCATACTATGGATCTCACGGCAGGCTTTTATTATATCCTGTAATTCGTCCGGTGTAATGGTCTGGCGGCCATCGACGATGGCCTCCTGCGGATTGTAGTGCACCTCGATCATCAGCCCGTCGGCGCCGGCGGCTATGGCCGCACAGCTCATGCTGAAGATCAGGTCGCGCCGCCCTGTGCTGTGGCTGGGATCGATGATAATGGGCAGGTAAGTTTCCTTCTTGATGACAGGCACGGCGGCAAGGTCGAGCGTGTAGCGCGTGTACTCCTTGCCCTTGCCCACCGGCGGCGATGTATTCGGCGAAGGAGAGGAACTCCTCTATGCCGGCGCCGAAATGCCTTTTAAGCAGCACGGGCTTGTTCTTCCTGCCGACCTTGGCCAGCAGGTCCTGGTTGTACATGTTGCGCGAACCGATCTGCAGTATATCGACATATTCCGCCGCCAGGTCCACGTGGTCCTCGCCTCTTACCTCGGTGACAACAGGCAGGCCGTATTCTCTGCCGGCGTCGCGCATCCATTTCAGGGCCTGCTCGGCGCCCTTGCGGTCGGTGCCTCCCAATCCCTGGAAGGAGTGAACGGAGCTCCTGGGTTTGAAAATGCCTCCCCTCAGAATGTGGGCGCCGGCCTTTTTTACACCCTCTGCGATCATGAAGAGCTGTTTTTTATTCTCCACCGCGCAGGGGCCGGCCATGATGATAGGTTCGCCGTTCCCGATGTGGATATCGCCTATATCGATAGTACGTCGCATGCCGACGCTGCCGTCTGCTGCGCGTCCGTACTCCCTGCTGATCAGCTTGTAAGGTGTTTCGATATTAACTATCTCCTTGACGCCGGGCAGTATGGCGAAATTATCGAAGGGCACCTTTCGCTCATCGCCCACCAGGCCGATGACTGTCCTGAAATCTCCCCGTGAGACATCGGCCTTCAGCCCGTGCACCTTGATCTCCTTTATCACGTTTTTAATCTCCTCTTCCGTGGCATCCCGTTTCATTATCATCATTGCTTGTTTACCTCCTATCGTTTTTTGTGTAAAAAAAGAAGGGCCCTCCGCCTGGAGGGCCCTTCTTGGTATTTCTTACTTACGGTTAGTTAAATTCAGGTATGTTGCATCGTCCCCCAGGCAATCGGCCGGGCGTAAAATAGTAATAGGCGTAAAACCAGCGGGACACCATGCAATTAACCATGACATATAGATTACTACAGAATCTATGGGGTGTCAAAATGCCGGGCCAGGCGCGCAACTGCTATAATTATGCTTTGAACCGGGCCAGTATCCAATATTAGGAAATAAAGAGATGAATACAGATAATAAAGATCCCTGGTACAACATGTCCTCGGAAGAGGTGTTAACCGGGCTGGATTCCAACAGGAATGGCCTGAGCTGGGACGAGGCCGCATCCAGGCGGGAGAAATACGGATATAACGAGCTGCAGGATGAGGACGCGGTATCGCCCCTGCGCCTGTTGCTCGAGCAATTCAAGAACGTGCTGATTATCATCCTGTTAATAGCAGTTGCCCTCTCTGCTTTCCTGGGCGAGACCACAGATGCGATCGTCATCTTCATCATCATAGTTTTCGCTGCAGGACTGGGCTTCCTCCAGGAGTACCGGGCCGGACGTGCTATCCAGGCGCTCAAGCGTATGGCGGCGCCCCTTGCCTCGGTGCTGCGGGGAGGAACGGAGACCGATGTACCTGCCAGGGAGCTGGTCCCGGGCGATGTTATTTTGCTCACCATGGGTGACATGGTGCCTGCCGATGCCCGCGTTATCGAGGAGTTCAACTTGAGGACCAACGAGGCGCCTTTGACCGGCGAGTCCAATGCCATAGACAAGACAGGCGACTGCGTTGAGGGTGATGTCGGCATAGGGGACAGACTGAACATGGTATTTGCCGGCACGGTGGCTGTGTACGGCAGGGGCAGGGCGGTGGTGGTTGAGACGGGCAGCGGGACCGAGTTCGGCAAAATAGCGCGCATGCTTAAAGAGGTCAAAGAGGAGAAGACCCCGCTGCAGGTCAACCTCGACAGCATCGGAAAATATATAGCCATAGGCGCGCTGATATTGTGCGCCGCACTGGCCGGCATGGGCATCTGGCGCGGTCATGCGCCGCTGGAGATGCTGATCTGGGGCGTCAGCCTGGCCGTGGCGGCGGTTCCCGAGGCGCTGCCGGCGGTGGTGACCATATCGCTGGCGCTGGGGGTTAAACGC
>CAYVBI010000118.1:0-6541 GCA_964448985.1 uncultured Dehalococcoidales bacterium | reverse complement strand
GCGCGCCGGAGAATACGCGTTTCTTCATAACAGGTCAAGAGTTTAACACAAAAGGGCCGCAGCTACAAAAATGAGAACTCGGGCGGGTTTTTAAACCCGCCCCTACATCTTGTCGGGCGCGGTCATGCCCATCAGGTGGAGCGTCCTGGCCAGGACTATTTGTGCCGCCAGTACGAGTTTCAGCCTGGCGGCTGTCAAATCCGCATCTTCCGAGATAACCCGGCACTGCTTATAGAATGAGTGGAAGACCGTGGCCAGGTCCTGGGCATAAAACGGCAGATGATGCGGCTGGTGTGACAACGCTACGGTCTCGATTATCTCCGGCAATTTGGCCATGCTGCGTATCAGCGTCAACTCGGGCTCCTCAACCAGCAGGCTTATATCGCCTTTGGCAAAATCGATTCCTTTCTCAGCCGCGTTGCGCAGTATACTGCTTATGCGTGCGTGTGCATACTGCACGTAATAGACCGGGTTGTCGGCGGTCTGCTTTATGGCCAGCTCCAGGTCAAAGTCCATCTGGCTGTCAGCCGAGCGTGACAGGAAGACGAAGCGGCAGGCATCGGGCCCGACCTCCTCCAGCAGCTCACGCAGTGTGATGATATCGCCGCTCCTCTTGGAAATTTTAACCGCCTCTTTGCCGCGCCTCAAGGTCACGAGCTGGCAGATGATTATCTCCAGCCTTTCGGGATCGATGCCCAGCGCACCCAGCACTACCTTCATGCGCTGTACATGGCCCTGGTGATCGGCCCCCCAGATGTCGATGACGCTGTCGAACTTCCTTACGGAGAACTTGTCGTAATGATAGGCGATATCCGAAGCGAAATAGGTGGGCGTCCCATCGGAACGCACCAGTACATTATCTTTTTCATCGCCAAGTGTTGATGAAGTGAACCAGGTCGCATTTTCTCTGTCCGCTATATAATCCCCATCCCGCAGCATCTTCATTGTGCTGTCATAGCGGCCGCTCTTAAACAGGCTTTGTTCGCTGAACCATACATCGAAGGTTACGCCCAGCGTCTCAAGGTCCTGCCTGATCTCCCGCATTTCCCTTTCTATACCGATCTGCCCGATCTCAGCCACGGCACGATCCTCCGGTAGCTTGAGATATTTATCTCCGTATTCCTTAACCAGTTCCCCGGCCAGACCAATGAGATAGTTGCCATGGTACCCACCTGAAGGGATCTCGGCTTCCTTTCCCTGAGCCTGCAGGTAGCGTGCATACAGCGAACGGTGAAACGCCTCGAGCTGGCTGCCTGCATCGTTGATGTAATATTCAGTAGAAACCCTGTAACCGGCCGCTTTCAGGACGTTGGCCAGCGTGCTGCCCAGTACGGCTCCCCTGCCATGCCCCACATGCAGAGGACCGGTCGGGTTTCCGCTGACGAACTCGATCTGAACGCTTTTATCCTCGAGTTGAACATTACCGTAGGCCTCTCCAGCCCGGCAGATAGCGTCTACCTGGCGGGCCAGCCACTTTTTACTCAGTGTAAAATTAATAAATCCGGGGGTCACCGCCGCAACTTTCTCAAACTCACTGTCCGACGGCATGTTATTTACCAGGGCAGTTGCGATATCCATGGGCTTCGTCCCGGTCAGCCGAGCCAGCTTGAGCGGCAGGCTGCTGGCATAGTCCCCGTGTTCCGGTCTGGCAGGCCTCTCTATAGTTATCTCCGGCAGGCCTGAATTTCCCACCAATCCTTTTTCGCCGGCGCGGGTGAAGGCCTGCTCCAGCATTTCAGCCAAGCGTTTTCTAAAAGTCATGTAATCCCCCGAATATATCAACGAAATTTGCCCGAGAAGACACAGTTTATCACTAAGAAAGTACTATTTTAATTGTTTTCTATGCTTTTATGCCAGATTCTATGATACTCCAAAGCTAAAAGCCCGTTTTCAGCGGCTGAAAGCTTTGGGTCTTTTTCAAATATTACGCGGGCTTCCCTGCGCGCCATCTCCAGCAGGCGTGTATCTGATAACCTGGCCATCTTCAGATCGGGCAGGCCGCTCTGCCTCGTCCCGAAAAATTCGCCGGGCCCTCGCAGTTCAAGATCTTTTTCAGCCAGGGCAAAGCCGTCGGTCAGTTCCTCAATGGCCTTCAGCCTCTCCTGTCCGTATTCCGAGGGATTCTCCGACATCAGAATACAATAGCTCTGGCTCTCTCCCCGTCCAACCCTTCCCCTGAACTGGTGCAACTGAGACAGGCCGAAACGGTCCGCCGCCTCCACCAGCATCACTGTAGCATTGGGCACGTCTATTCCAACTTCCACCACCGAGGTGGAAACCAGTATATCCAGCCGGCCGTCCTTGAAATCATGCATGACGGCTTCTTTGTCGGCGCTCTTCATCCTGCCATGCAGAAGGCCTAATCTTAAATCAGGGAAAACCTCGCTCGAAAGACGCTTGTATTCGGCTACGGCGGCCCTGGCATCAAGGCTCTCCGATTCCTCAATCAAGGGGCAAATAATAAAGGACTGATGCCCTTCACCGGCCTGCTTTTTTATGAAATTGTATGCGCGCTGGCGGTCCTCAGGCTTCAACCACCGCGTTTTAATTATCCGCCGGCCCGCCGGCATCTCGTCTATAGTCGATATGTCCAAATCGCCAAAGAGCGTCAGCGCGAGCGTCCTTGGTATGGGTGTGGCCGTCATAACCAGAAGATGGGGATTATATCCCTTCTGCTTTAAAGCTGAGCGCTGCAGCACGCCGAAGCGGTGTTGTTCATCTATCACGGCCAACCCCAGGGCAGCAAATTTAACTTCTCTCTGCACCAGCGCATGAGTTCCTACGACAATATCCACCGATCCCCGCTTTATCAGCCCTTGCGTCCCGGCCTTATCCCCGGAGGCCAGGCTGCCCGTCAGCAGGGCAACTCTGATCTCACGTCCCATAATACCTTTGAAGACACAAATATTCGATTCCATACTGCTTTCTTTTGAAACGGCTGACAGCAGCTTTTGTAACGTCGAGAAATGCTGCTCTGCAAGTATCTCAGTCGGCGCCATGAGCGCGCCCTGGCAGCCGTTGGTCACCGCAGCCAGCAGCGCCACAGTGGCCACCACAGTCTTACCGCTGCCCACATCTCCCTGCAGCAAGCGTGACATGGGCACCTCTCTCTCAAGGTCCCCGCTTATCTCGTCTATAACTTTTACCTGTGCCGACGTCAGTTTAAAAGGCAGAGCCCCGATGAATCCTTGAATATACTCCCGTTGTATATGGAATCGCCGGCCGGGCTGCTCCTCCTGCCAGTCGCGCTTCTTGTTGAGCACGCCGAGCTGCAAAAGGAAAAGCTCATCGAAAGCCAGCCGCTGCCGGGATTTATTCTGCGATGCGTAGTCAGGCGGATAATGCGCTTGCATAACAGCATCCCGCAGGTCCATCAGCCCGCAACGCTGCCGGACCGGAGATGGCAGGAATTCATGGAGAGCAGTGAGATATTCATCCAGCGCATTTCTCACTACGGCCCTTACCTGCCTGGGAAAGAGGCCGCTGGTCAATGGGTATACCGGGACCAGGCGACCGGTGTGCAGAAGTTCCTTATCGTCCAACATCTCCCACTCGGGATTTTCAAACACCTTGCCATAATTGAATTCGCCGACTCTGCCGCTGACGGCTATTTTAGCATTTACTTTGAGCTGTTTCGCCACCCACGGCTGATTGAACCATACCGCTCGCACATTACCGGTCTCATCACCCAGGACGGCCTCAGTGCTTTTCATGCGGCCCAGCATGACCTGACGGGCCTCCCACACATCGACAAATATGGTCTGCTCTTTGCCTGTTTCGAGCGTGGATACGGTGCATCGCCGGCTGAAATCCATGAACCGCCGCGGGAAAAAATAGAGAAGGTCCCTTATACTGACTATGCCCAGCCTGGCTAAACGGGCAGCGATAGTCCCGCCTACACCCTTTACACCGGATGCCGGCCGATCCAGAGATTCAACTTCCGCTGGACGAGATTTTGGCTTTTCAGTAACGATCCCCTTTATTTTCTGTGCGGGCGCTTTCCCTGGCTGTGCTGTACCTCTACGGGGGCTCTCCGCACGGTCCAGTTCCCTCAACACCAGCTCTACCCATTTCTGCCGCTCATCGATGCTCTTCTCAGCATAGGCAGGCGGTCTTAGCAGCAGCGTTTTTAATTGTGGACAGGATAAAAAATAATCGTGACCAGGTTGGCCTTGGGAAATCCACCTGGCCACGAATTTGTCGAGGCCGCCTATGACAGCGCGGTTGGCATAACCGCTTTTGGCTTCCAAATTCAATACAGTCCTGAAAGTAGCGGCACTTTCAACAAAAGGCTGTGTCATGGACGCCGCTTTCACACACTGTATTCACAGGGGCTATTTGCCCTCGATGAAATTCACACAGAGCACATGAGGCCCGACATGGGCGCCGATCACTGAATTGACCGTACTGACAACGGTTTTTTCCCTGGGGTAAAACTCGGCCACCCTCTTGGCCAGTATCTCCAACTCATCCGGCGTAGTAGCATGCTGAAGCATGAGGCCCTCGATCTTGTTGGCGCCCTTCACCAGGTTGACCAGAGCATCGATAGCCTGGCTCCTGCTCCTGGTGCGCTGTACCGGCGTTACAATGCCTTCACGTAAAGTCAAGATGGGAGTTATCTTGAGCAATCCGCCCAGCAGGGCCTGTGCGCGCCCGATCCTGCCGCCCTTGCGCAGATATTCCAGCGTATCAAAGACCATGTAAGAATGAGATCGGGAGCATATGTCTTTCACGGATGCAACCACATCCGCCAGCTTGGCGCCACCCTGAATCATTTCTGCCGCTTTGATGACAGGCAGGCCCAACCCGCCGCAGGTCTGCAGTGAATCTATAATCTCGATTTTACAGATATCGCCAACCAGAGCCTTGGCCTGGATAGCGCTCTCGTAAGTCGCGCTGATCTTGCTGGAAAAAAGTATCACAAGAATCTCATCGGTTTCCTTGGATAACCTGGTAAACAGTTCGGAAAAGTAACCCGGTGACTGCGCGGAAGTAGTGGGGTGTACCTTGGATTCCACCAGCTTCTTGTAAAACTGCTCTGCATTGATGTCTATACCATCCCGGTACGTCTCGTTTCCGAAAAGAACATTAATGGGCACTATGGTAATGGCGTATTTTTTAATGATATCTGCCGGTATATCTGCAGTGCTGTCGGTAACAAGTTTAATCATACCTTAACCTCCCTTGGCTTATTCCAGAGACACTACGTAAAAATAGTGGGGTTGTCCTCCTCTGACCAACTCGATCTGTTTGCCCGGATACTTTTCCTTTAATTGTTTGACCACCTCCTCAGCCTGCTCAGCCTGTAAATCAGCACCGTAATATATGGTTATCATCTCGACTGCACTGATCCCGCCTTTGTCAAGGCTCCGCACAAGCACATCCTTGACGTCGTCGCCGGCCGCTACCAGTTCCGTATCATCGATAATGCCGATGGCCTGGCCCTCTCTTATCTTCAGCCCGTTTACCTGGGTCGACCTGGCTGCCGTGGTGACCTCGACTGTCTTAACCGATTTAATGGCCTCGATCATCGACTGTATATTCTCTTCCAGCGTGCTTTCGTAATTAAAAATCATCAGGGCCGTGATTCCCTGTGGCATCGTCCGGCTCGGGATAACCTCAACCGACTTCTTGGTCAACTCCTTAATTTGTGAGGCTGTCAGTATGATATTTTTATTGTTGGGCAGCAGTATGACCTTATCGGGCTCAACAGCTTCTACAGCGGCCAGTATCTCCTTGACGCTGGGATTCATGGTTTGCCCGCCTTTTACCACAATGGCGCCCAGGCTCTCATAAAGCTTGATCATGCCCTCGCCGAAAGCAACGGCTACCACTGCTATATCCGCGGGCATCGCTTTTTGCTTCTGCATTTCCTTGAATCCGACATGCTGGTCATCCATATTCTGAATCTGTATCTGATGAAGAGTGCCCAATGACGTGGCATAGGCCACTATGCCCCCGGGGTCGTACGAGTGAATATGCACGCGGACCGCCGTCTCATCTCCTGCCACCACCAGCGACTGTCCCCTGTCCTCGAGCTTGCGCCGTATCTTCTCGGGGTCCAGGTTGGGTCCCTCGAGCAGGAAATTGGTACAATAGCCATAGGCTTCATCTTCTTCCGACGAGACCAGGTTAACGTTCCTGGTGGCTGTGATATTGGCGCTGACCATCTGGGGTTTGCGGAACTGCAACTCCTCCAGCTCACCTTTAAGGTACCTCAGGGCGCCATCCAGCAATATGTACAATCCCTGGCCGCCGGCATCCACCACACCGGCTTCCATCAAAGCGGGCAGCAGCGTGGGTGTCCTGGCTACAGATTCGCGCGCCTCCTTGACCGTCTCATCGATGATAGCCACGAGGTCATCAGGGTGTTTCTCGGCGAATTGCCGGCCTGAGCCCGCAGCATCATCTATAACCGTAAGTATAGTGCCCTCTACCGGATTGGAAAGACCTTCCCGCGCCGTCTTGGCCGCCTGCACCAGCGCCACAGCCCAGTCCGTGCCGTTGAACTGAGCTTTTCCGTCGAATCCTTTGGCAATGC
>CAYVBI010000117.1:0-6656 GCA_964448985.1 uncultured Dehalococcoidales bacterium | reverse complement strand
AGAAGGTGAGCAGGACCTTCTTACCCCTGTAGTCGCGCAAAGAGATAGTCTCCTGTGATTGAAAGAGGGGGAGCGTGAAATCAGGCGCCCTGTCGCCGATGCGCGGGCCGGTGGGCACCCTGACCAGCGTGGTGAATATGTTGGGAGGATCCATGGTGGCCACGTTACCATCGGCATCCACCGACCTGATGCGGTAATAATAGCTGGTGTTGGCCTCGAGGCCGATAATACGCACCATGTGGTCCGTGACCATCCTGGTGTCGTCAACGGTGGAACTCGAACATGACGGGTCGGCGCCATAAAGCACCTGGCTGCTGGACGGGTTATCGGTGGTCCAGCTTATAACGGCGCTTCCGTTCGTGGGGATGACCTTGAACCCGGTAACGACAGGCGGCGTGGTGTTCACCAGCTGAACGGTATCGAACATGTGGTCATTGCTGCGGTACAGCTCGTTGCCTTTGCCGTCCGTTACCATCACAGCGAAATGGTAGGTCGTGGCCGGCTCAAGACCGCTGAGCGTGACCTTCTGGGCACTGCCCTGCAGAACGGCGGCGGCGGTGTCCCCGTACGACTCTGTTTTACCATATATAACACTTCCCCAGGCGGGCTCAACGGTGCTCCAGGCGATGGCAGCCCCATCCGAGGTTATATCCGATATGGCGATGTCGGATACTTCGGCCGGGGCGGTTACATCCGGCGGGGCCTGCTGTTGCTCGGGTGGATTGAAGAGGGTCAGCGTCGATGGCAGGATGCCGTATTGCCTGGCTAACAGGAAACCTACACCTGCCAGGACGATCACGATAGCAACGATGATTATGATATCGAGCGTTTTAAAACGGCGCCTGCTGCCCTTTCTCTCTGCTCGCAGGGAAGCGCCCTTGATGGAGGCCAGCCCCTTCGCCGCAGGCGACAGGTTCAAAGCCTCGGCGGTCTCTTCAATAGATGCCTCATCCTCCCGCCCGGGTGGAATGATCCTGGCTTTGGCCGTGCTTTTCCCGCAGTGGGGGCATGTGGGTGAAGGGCCCTGCAACACCGCCATGCAGTTGGGGCAGCGGTACTGCTGCTTCTCCTGGGCCGGACCGGCTTCGGCCAGCCCCGCCGCCGCCCTCTTCTCAATTATTTTCTGCCAGAGGTCCGTCCCCTGCTGCTCGACACGGTCCATGAACCACTTCTGGCCGCAACGGGGGCAGATCGCGGTGCCCTCGGGCACTACGCCGCCGCACTGGCGGCAGAACTTGGGACCGGTCTGCGATTCACCTTCTGCCATAACTTATCAGGATCTTGCCTATAATATTTGCTTTAATTATACATATAGTTAAATTGAATTTGAAGCCAATGTCAAGACGCCGGACGTGCAAACGGCGCGCACACTTGAAAAATCAGGCAGGGAGATGGCATTAAGGGAAGGCGTGCGGGCCGGGCCCGCTACCGGATTGTATCGGTATTCATGTACGGCTGCAGCACGGAGGGTACGCTGATGCTGCCGTCTTCCTGCTGATAGCTTTCCATGATGGCGATCATCACGCGCGGCAGTGCGAGTCCCGAGCCGTTGAGCGTATGCACCAGGCGCGGTTTAGCCTCCGGGTCAGGCCGGTAGCGAATATTGGCGCGGCGCGCCTGGAAGTCGCCGCAGTTGCTGCAGGAGCTGACTTCAAGCCATTCGCCGCATCCCGGCGCCCACATCTCGATATCGAAGGTCTTGGCGGCGGCAAAGCCCAGGTCGCCCGTGCAAAGTTGTATCACGCGATAGGGCAATTCCAGCCTGCGGCAGATGTCCTCAGCATTATCCAATAGGCTATTTAGTTCGTTGTCGGAGGTTGAGGGATCAACGAACTTATACATCTCCACTTTTTCAAACTGGTGCCCGCGCTTGATGCCGCGCGTGTCCTTGCCGGCCGCCATTTTCTCGCGGCGGAAACATGATGTATGCGCGGCATAATATATGGGCAGCGCGCCGGGCGCCAGTATCTCGTCGCGATGCAGGTTTGTCAGGGGAACCTCGGCGGTGGGTATGAACCAGTAATCCTCCTCCGCGTCATGATAGAGATTGTCGGCAAACTTGGGCAGGTTGCTTGATCCGACCAGGCATTCACGCTTGACCATGAATGGCGGGAAGATTTCCGTGTACCCGTGCTCCCTGGTGTGCAGGTCGAGCATGAAATTAATCAGCGCTCTCTGCAGCAGGGAACCCATGCCGCGCAGCACGTAAAACCTGGTTCCAGAGAGTTTGACGCCGCGCTGGAAGTCAACGATGCCCAGCTTTTCAGCCAGGTCCCAGTGGGGAAGCGGTGTGAAGGCGAATTTACGGGGTTGGCCCCATGACCTTACGTCAACATTATCTTCCGAACTCCGCCCCTCCGGCACGTCGGCCGACGGCAGGTTGGGCAGCCGCAGCAGCTTGTCCTCCAGCCTGTCCGACAGCAGGCCCGCCTCGGCTTCGATCTGGGTGATACGGTCGCCGACCTGCCGCATCTCGGCTATCAGATCGGCAGGCTTGTCTTTCATGCGGCTTATCTGCTTGCTCACGTCGTTGCGCCGTGCGCGCAGGGTTTCGGCCTCTTTAAGCACCAGCCGGTAAGAGCTGTCCAGCTCTATGATCTCATCGACATCCGCGCGCCCTTCCCCGCGCTTATCCATCGCCTGGTATACGACTTCGGGGTTATCGCGTATCAACTTGATGTCGATCATTCTTCGCCCTTCCCCTGCCTGGTCTTCAGTTGCGGGAAGAGGATGACTTCACGTATGGATTGCCTGTCTGTGAGCAGCATGACCAGCCTGTCTATGCCCACGCCCAGGCCGCCGGCGGGCGGCATGCCGTGCTCCATGGCGGTTATAAAATCATCATCGATCATATCGGTCTCGGGCAGCTCGCCGGCCGCAATAGCGCGTTCTATTTCCGCAGCGTGCATCTCGCGCTGGCGGTTGAACCGCTCGCGCTGCTCACGCGGATCGTTCAATTCGGAAAACGCGTTGGCCGCCTCTATGCCGCAGATAAATGCCTCGAACCTTTCCACCAGCGACGGGTCTTTGCGGTGGAGCTTGGCGAGAGGCGACATATCAACCGGATAGTCGGTAAGAAACGTGGGCTGGCGAAGGTCCGGCTCAACATAGGTGGAAAGCAGCTCATCGATGAGCCTGCCCCTATCTTTGAACGGATCGACCTGCAAGCCCATCTCCTTCATGCGTGATCGCAGACTATTAGAATCCGGGTATTGCATGAAATCTATGCCGCATTTATCTATCAGAGCCTGCCGGAGGGGAATCCGTTTCCAGGGAGGGGTAAGATCAATAGTCTCCCCGGCGAAACTGATCTGCATCGTGCCCAGTATCTCAGCGGCCACACCGCTGACAAGCTCCTCCGTCATCTGCATCACGTCATTGTAATCGGCGTATGCCTCGTAGCTCTCCATCATGGTGAACTCGGGGTTATGCTTGGTCGAGATGCCCTCGTTACGGAACACGCGGCCGATCTCGTATACCTTGTCGAAGCCGCCTATCAGCAGTCTCTTGAGGTAAAGCTCCAGCGCGATGCGCGGATAAAGGTCCTGGCCGAGGGCGTGGTGGTGTGTTATAAAAGGCCTGGCCAGCGCTCCGCCGTACATCGGTTGCAGTACCGGGGTCTCAAACTCGATAAATCCCCTTGCGTTCATGAATTTACGCACGGCGTTGATAATCCCGCTTCTCCTGATGAAAAGTTCCCTGGCCTCCTCGTTGGCGATAAGGTCGAGGTAGCGCTGGCGGTATCTTTTCTCCACGTCCACCAGGCCGTGCCATTTCTCAGGCAACGGCCGCAAAGACTTGGCCAGGATGGTGAAGTCGGTGGCTTCGAGCGTCACTTCGCCGCTGCGGGTCTTGAATACGCGGCCTGACGCGCCCATGAAATCGCCGAGGTCAAGCTCATGCAGTAACTCATATTTATCGTCTCCCAGCGAGTCGCGGCGGAAGAAAACCTGCACCTTGCCTGAGCCGTCGCGGATATCGAAAAAAGCCGCTTTGCCCATAAATCTGGCAGCGGTAATGCGTCCGGCCAGGCTTACGTCCGGCAGTGTGGCTGAAGGGTCGTTTTCAAGCAGCTCCAGGAAAAGGCGGGTGGCTTCCCTGGCGGTGTGGGACCTGTGAAATTTGTGTGGATATGGGTCAAGGCCGCGGTCTCTTAGCCTGGACAGTTTTTCCAGGCGCGGTTGCTCTATGCGTTCCTGCCCGGCCATGTTCTTAGCTTACTTCGATGAGCTGCAGTTTCATTAACCCCGCCGGCGTGCGTACCTCTATCTTAGCACCCTTTTTCTTTCCCAGCAGCGCCTTGCCTACCGGCGATTCGCAGGAGATCTTGCCGTCGACCGGGCTGGCCTCGGCGGTACCCACGATAGTGTAACGGTCGATCTTGCCATCCTGGTTCTGGATAAGCACTGAGTCGCCCAGCTCCACTACGCCGGGCTGGTGCGAGGCTTCGATGACGCGGGCGTTGAGGATGATGTTCTCCAGAGAGCTTATACGGCCCTCGATAAACGCCTGCTCGTTCTTGGCATCTTCATATTCGGCGTTGTTCTCCGTGCCACCCATCTCACGCGCCCGCTTGATCTTGTCGGCCACGTCCTGGCGGCGTGCCGAGGTAAGCTGGTCGTACTCGACCTTCAGCTTTTCCAGACCTTCACGGGTGATATCAAACTTTTTTAGCGTCATGGGTATTACCTCCCAGCATGCCGGATATTAAAAAACTGAGAGCCGCAATAACTCTCAGCTTTTTCAGTACCTTTCAAAACATTATATTCCGATGCAACCGGGAAGTAAAGAATGGTATAATGTCTGCCGGCTAAAATTCAGGAGGCACCATGGTTAATTTACTTATCGCGGCTTATGATCCATGCGGGAAAACGGCATTATGCGCCGGTATAGGTAAAAAACTGGCCAATTCAGGCAAAAGAGTCGGCTACATCAAACCCATCCATATAAAGGCGGAGGGCGCCAGGGATGAATGCCTGGATGCGGACTTTATCGGCAAAACCCTAGAACTGGGCGAGAGCAGGGAACTTCTCTGCCCGATCCACATCAAGCAGGAGGAGCTGTGGCAAAGCCTCTCGGAGGATGCAGAGAATTTCTCCGCAAAAATTAAATCGGCCTGCGATAAGGCCGGCGCCGGCAAAGATGTCCTGATAATTGAAAGCCCCGGCGGGTTCAAAA
Organism: uncultured Dehalococcoidales bacterium; assembly: GCA_964448985.1. Taxonomy (GTDB): domain Bacteria; phylum Chloroflexota; class Dehalococcoidia; order GIF9; family UBA5629; genus CAIMUM01. The sequence continues at coordinate 1,478 of CAYVBI010000117.1, read as the reverse complement.
ATGACCAGGTATCCACCCTGGCTGCGTATACCATCGCCGATAAGCTCGACACCCGCGTGATTTTACTGATTTGCTGGTGCTCTGATTACCGCGAGGCGGATATCCTGCAGACGGCCGAGAAGCTGGGGAGCAGGCTGGTGGGGGTGGTGTTGAACCAGGCGCCTTCTTCGAAGTTGACCATGGTCCAGGCGGAATGCACCGCCTATTTTAAAGAGAAGGGTATTGCCGTGCTGGGAGTATTGCCTGAATCGAGGGCTTTGCTGGGCGTAACGGTCGGGGAGATAGCCAGCGCGGTGGGTGGGGAGATCATCACTTTTAAGGATAAGGCCGGTGATCTGGTGGAGAACGTTATGCTGGGCGCCATGTCCCCCGATTCGGCCAGAGATTACTATAACAGGCTGCGCAACAAGGCCGTGGTTACACGGCATGAGCGGGCCGACATGCAGCTCGCTGCGCTGGAGACATCGACCAGGTGCCTGGTGGTCAGCGGCAAAAGGCCTTCGACATCGGTCATGGTCAAATCCGAGGATAAAAAGGTGCCGGTGATACTGGCTGATAAAGATATCAATGAAATAGTCAAAGGGATCGAGCAATCGCTGGCGGGCGCCGGCTTCCATCAATTACAGAAGCTGCAGGCCATGACGGCCCTGCTTGACAGCAGGTTCGACTATAAGGCACTCAACGCTGCGCTTGGCCTGAAATAAAGGGTCTTTAATCTTCGGCTTCATCGCCGGTTGATTCGATTATCTCCCGTGACCGGTCGGCAAACCTGGCGGGAACCTGTACTTCCACCTGCCCCAGCCCGTCCACCGTCAAACCGTATACGCTGCCGATGCTTTCGTATTTAAGCAGGGCGAGTATACCTTCAATCTCGAGTCTGCCCCTCACGATCTCAGCCTCCGGCTGTCCGCAGGCTTTGTAAACGGTTACCAGCTTTTCTTTAGCGTCCATGAATCTGTATATAAGGATAAAATAAATAAGCGCCGCCGATCAAGGCAGCGCTTATTTATTTTTAAATCTATTTTATCAGGATTTATTTGCCGCTGCTGCAGGCCTTGCACTTGGCCAGCAGGTTGTTCTGCAGGCACCAGGTAAGAGATACGCACTCGGGATGCGGGCAGCCAGTGATGCCCCAGTCACCGCCACCGATGGGTGAGGTGCCCCTGTGGTTCATGTGGCTGTTGGTGATGTTGGCCCTGGTACCGATATCGGCGGCGCCCCAGCTCTTGTTGGCATAGGACAGGCTCTTGCCCCAGCAGCCGGAGCACTTGGAAGTGCCGTTGCCGGCGGTGGAGGTGTTGGCCGGGCATTTTCCGCCGCCCACACCACACTCACCTGCGAGATAAAGTGAGGTGGGCGCGGTAGCAGGAGCCAGACAGTTGTTCTCAGTCGTGCAGGCTGTACCGAGGCTTCCTGCTTGGGTATTGCAGTTGCTGCAGCCACCCAGGCATTGGTTGATGTCGCAGCCCGTGGGCTTC
>CAYVBI010000116.1:0-6714 GCA_964448985.1 uncultured Dehalococcoidales bacterium | reverse complement strand
TATGTCTTGACGCTGGATGTCTCAGCATCCTCCTTAGCAGGCTGCGTGAACACGGCCTGCCAGTCCTTGCCGTCATGCAGGATGGAGCAGGAGGGCACGGGCATCCTGTCCTCCCTGAAAGACCAGCCTGCTTCGCTGCCGCCGCGTGGGAAGCGTCCCGTGCCCATGACGTTTTTATCGTACATAACCGAGGGAACCAGCCATTGGTTTAAACCCTCGGGCGGGCAATAGCCGAAGCCCAATTGCCAGCTTCCCGGCTGCGCTATCTTCCAGCTCCTGTCGACGCGCACCAGGCCTCCGGCGCAGGTCAGGCGGTCCGTCAGCTCCGCGTGCTCATACGAAGCTTTGATAACGTTGCCCGGGCCGGACGCGACCTTCTGCGGCTGTACCCATTCGCCACCCCTTCTAAGGGGGAAATACAGCTTCCCCAGCTCATTCCCTGCGATGATGAGCGCGACCTCTTTTCCTTCCTGCCTCAGCTCCAAATCCATCGTCTCACTCCTTTGCGGTACCTTTGTACACGCTCAATATTATGTCATTGCGCGCGTTTTTTTACTACGTCATTGCGAGCCCGCAGGGCGCGGCAATCCTGTGCCCCCGAATGGCAGTACAAGATTGCTTCGTCGCTACCTGCCGCGCCTCCGGCTCGCAGCTTCGGCTCACCCTCACAATAACGGCTGCCGAACCTTACATTGACAGTAGTTGGCTCGTACACTATTATCATATAGAACATCACAGGAATGTGAGGCATGCCGTTGAGCGTCAATTATGCGGAATAGATGTGTGATCAGTGTCCTTCTTTCACTGGTTCTGTGCACAGTGCTCATTATACTGCCGGTTGGGAACGTGTACGCCATGCCCTTTAAAGCGAAGGTGGACTATACCGTGTCGAGTGGGCCCCATTCCGTGGCCGTGGGCGATTTCAATCTGGATGGAAATCCTGACCTGGCGGCGACCAGTTTTGGCCAGAACAGAGTCTCGGTGTTACTCGGTATAGGCAACGGCACATTCAACACGGCGGTGAACTATGCCACGGGGAAAGGTTCCCACTTCGTGACGGTGGGCGATTTAAACAGGGACGGCAAACCCGACCTGGCTATAGCGAATGCATCGGGCAAGAGTGTTTCAATACTCCTCGGCGTGGGTGACGGCACATTCAACGCGGCGGTGAATTATGCCGTGGAGTCAGGCCCCTGGTCTGTGGCCATAGGCGATTTTAATTTGGACGGAAATCCGGACCTGGCCGTAGCAAACCGTTCCAGTCATGGTTACTCCATTCTGCTCGGCGCCGGCAACGGCGCCTTCGACCCGGCGGTGCACTATACCCTGGACCCCAATCCATGGTCTGTGGCAACGGGCGATTTCAACCGGGACGGCAAGCCTGACCTGGCCATAGGCATCGGCAGTCTAAGCAAAGTCTCGATACTGCTCGGCCTGGGCAACGGCGCCTTCAATCCGGCAGTGCACTATCATACGGGGGATTTTCCAGCCTCTGTGGCTATAGGCGATTTCAACTCGGACGGCAATCCCGATTTAGCCGCGGCCATTGCCAACGATTCCTATGTGTCGGTATTACTCGGCCTGGGCAACGGCGCCTTCAATCCAGCGGTGAATTATGTCACAGGGACAATGCCAACCTGTGTGGCCATGGGCGATTTCAACCTGGACGGCAAGCTTGACCTGGCCACCGCCAATACTAACAGCGCTGACACCTCGGTGCTGCTCGGCACAGGCGACGGCCGCTTTAACGCTGCAGTGAATTATGTTACAGGATTGTCTCCCTGGTCTGTAGCTGTGGGTGATTTCAACCGGGACGGCAGCCCCGACCTGGCTATAGCGAATTCAGCCGGCAACAGTGTTTCAATACTGATAAATACGCCGGAGACCCCGTCAATCACCGCTATCAATCCTGCCGCCGGCGTCCAGGGGCAAACGCTGCAGGTTATTATTAACGGTACCGGATTCGCCGGGCCCGTAAGTGTCAGCTTCGGAGACGGAGTAACGGTTAATAGCATAGTTATCAACAGCTTCACACAGATAGCCGTAGACATATCCATAGCCAGCAATGCTTCACCCGGCGCCCGCGATGTCCGGGTGGCCACGGCAGGGGGCGCAGCAGAGTTGACCGGAGGCTTCACCGTTAATATCGCACCGCAGAATCCTTTAATAGGCACGGGTGCGCCATCATCGCATGGCTCTGTTGCGGCAACCCTATCAACAACCACCCCGTCGGTAGTCCTTCCCAATATCCAGATTCAAAGCGCCAACCTCTCAGCCGTGACGGTCACACCGGGAACGCCTGTCACGGTGACCGCAGATATTTCCAACAAGAGCACGGTCAACGGTATCAAGAAGGTCACATTGTATGTGAACGGTCAGGTAGAGACCACGCAGGCAGTCACGGTAAATAGCGGCAGTTCCTCGAAATTGGCCTTTAACATATCCCGCAGCGAGCCCGGCGACTACAGCGTTTACGTCGACGGCGTACCCGCCGGCAGCTTCAAAGTGGAGATGGTCACGGACAATGATTGCCTACTCATGTTCAGTGTCGTCATGGTGGCATTTGCCCTCATCGTCGGCATGATCATGCTCTGGCGCAGGCAGCGCAGATACAACTAAAACGATCTTATAGCCCTTTATTTTTTATGTACATCACCGTATAATCATTTCAATGGAAGACGAGAATACGAAAATACGTCCTGAATTCGCCTGCTACAACCACCCCGACAAACAGGCCACGGGCGGGTGCTGGCGCTGCCAGCAGCCCGTCTGCGACGAGTGCAGCGAAACATTGCTGGGCAGGACCTACTGCAAGAAATGCGCCGAAGAGGTGGAGCGACTATCTTTAGAGCCGGAAAATACCAGCATATTCAAGCGCGAGATCAACTCTCCGGCGCTGATGATGATCATCATTATCATCACGCTGGCCATCGCCGGCGTCGAGATATTCGTCATGACCAGGTGACCGGACCCGATCCCCACCGCATCATCGGGCATCGTTAAGAATACAATAATCTGCTATACTTCTTGCCCATGGAAAACGTTGCGGCGCTGAAGCCCTTCTTCGAGCCCGGTTCGATCGCCATCATAGGCCTTTCCAGGAAAACCGGCCAGGGGACATACAACGCGCTGGAGAACCTGCTCGGCTACGGCTACAGCGGACGCGTCTACCCCATCAATCCCAACGCCTCCGAGATCGCGGGTGTGAAAGCCTATGCCTCCATAAACGATGTGCCGGACCCGGTGGACCTGGCCGTGATATCCACACCCCGCGCGCATGTGCCGCAACATATCAGGGATTGCGCGGCGCGCGGCATCAGGTGCGTGAGCATACTGACGCAGGGCTTCAACGACGCCGGGGATGAGGAGGGCAACAGGCTGCTGGGCGAGATAAAGCAGATCGCCGCCACAACCGGATGCAGGGTGCTGGGCCCCAACAGCTTCGGCAGCGCCAATTACTTCCATAAATTCTGCTCGGCCTTCGCCAGTATATCCATGCAGGCCATACCTGTCGGCATGGTAACCCAGACGGGAGGCCTCTTCGACGGAGTATCCGAGTTCAGGTTCGTGGGCAAAGGCATCGACGTGGGCAACATCTGCAACGTGGACTTTGCCGATTGCCTGGACTATTTCGAGCAGGACCCGCAGGTCAGGGTAATCGCCCTTCATATAGAGGGAATGCCCGACGCCAGACGTTTTATACAGACCGCGCGGCGCGTCTCTCGCAGCAAACCCATCGTAGCGCTGAAAACCGGCAGGAGCAGACAGGCCGTGAAAGCCGCCCAATCGCACACCGGCTCGCTGGCCGGCAGCAACAAGGTCTGGGAGGCGGCCTTCAAACAGGCGGGCATTATCAGCGTGTACAGCATGGAGGAGCTGATGGACATGACCCGCGCCCTCTATACGCTGCCTCCGCTGACCAATCCCAATATCTGCGTGGCCACCTTCAGCGGTGGCGCCGCTATCATGGCGCTGGACGCCATGCAGGGGACGGACCTCACCGCAGGCGAGCTGTCGCCGTCCTCGCGCGAGCAAATCACCGGTCATGCCCCGTCATGGCTCGGCGTGGGAAACCCGGTGGACTACTGGCCGATGGTGATGGGCTCCGGATCGCTGTATCAGGCGGTTGACGATATCATGGAGGTACTGCTGACCGACCCTGCCTTCGGAGGCTGGATCTTCATACAGATCGTCCAGAATATGCAGCAAGGCGGCTATACCAGGGATCTCCTCAAGGGGATGGTCGCAAGGCACCCGGATAAAGCGCTGGTGGGCGTGCTGACCGGCCCCAGCGGATTCGAGGTGGCCAGAGAGCTGCAGGAGAACGGCATCCTGGCTTTCCCCACGCCCGAGAGGGCGTCACGCGCGCTGGCCCGTCTCTACCGGTACTACCTGCGGCGCGGCGCCCTGTGACCGGCGCGGCGAGCACCTGATCACGATCACATCGCTCAGCATGGGGAAGACGCGCGACAGACCATCCAATGAACGGACGATGAAGCGGGTTAGCCCAACAGGCAGAGCGGCCAGCGTATCGCCCCAGCCCGGCGTGCAGCAGAGCATCGACACGCCCGTAACTTTCTCCACCTTCATATGGCGGCCGGCCATCTCTATCAGAGTGCGATAGTCGAATTTAAAAGTATGGTCGGGCGGCAGCTCCCACGGCAGCCGCTTGTAAGGATTCCGGATCCCCAGCAGCTTCCTCAGGCCGAAGATCAGCTTGCCGATCTTGAATCCCAGGCTCTCAAAGTTGGCGATAGCGATGACAGCCTTGCCTCCCGGCTTGACGGCCATGGCTATCTCTTCCAGGGCCCGGTCGGGATCCGAGAAATGGTCCAGCGCGCCCTTGCAGAGCACCTTGTCGATGGAGCCGGGGACAACGGGTATGCTCTCCCCGATGCCCTGCAGCACCGCCGTGTTGTAACCGTCCATTTTGAGGGACTCCCGCGCGTGCGACAGCATGACGAACGAGGGCTCCACGCCGATCAGTTCCGCGCCCGACCCTGACATGTTGACGATATCGATGGCGCGGCCGCAACCGATATCCAGAATACGCTCACCGGGATGGGGGTCGACCATCTCCAGGGTGGCGCTGCTCATGCGCCCGAAAAGGAACTCAACGTCCGGCCTCAGTTTGTCGGGCAGGACCTCGTTGTCGTCCCAGTTGAGATCAACCCTGTTCATTGGCGCGCGTATAGAGACAAAGAATTCATGGCTGTTAAAGTATATCAGATTAATACGCCGGCATGCCGGACTTACAGCGCTGCCGAAGCTGCAGGCGGTCAGCGCGGCAGGTTTTTAACCGCCTCTTCCAGCGCCGCGTGGCCGGTCATGGCTGATACCCGGTCAACGAACCCGGCCAGCGATGCGGACGCCTCACGCAGTTTTTTCATCTGCCCGTAGACCGGGCTGACTGAGCCGGGGTCGCGTCCATAGATGCCGTGAAAAGCAAAATAGGCCTGGTTCAGCTTCCGGATATGGTAGCCATGGCTGTTGAAGAAGATCCTCCGCTGCTCCATGTATGTTTCAGCCTGATCGACCTTGCCGGCGGCCAGCAGTTCATCCGCCTGCCTCCGTGTCAGCCGCATCTCCGCAGCGAAATCGAAACCGTCAGCCGGCAGACTATTCTGATGCAGGGCCTTGCCTTCTTCGTAGCGCTGATAGACGGCGGCCCCGATCTCGTCGGCGATCATCCCGGCCAGCGTCTCGTTCATGGTTATCACTTCAGGGTCCTGGCTGAAGCCCAGACTATCTAAGAGATAGAGGAAGCCCAGAGGCCTCAGGGCAAGGTACTGGTGCGCCCATTCTTCCACGGCTGCATTGACGATATTTTTCAGTGGCATGGAAGATGAAACGATGGCAGGGTAAGCGGCCCCGAGTCCTCCGATCTCAACAACCAGTGACGACAAGCCCAGGGCATCGATGTCTTTCTCTATTGCCCCGACCTGGCTGACCGACAGGCCGGGCCGCAGAAGCAGGCGATCTAAATACAAAATGCGGTCCCTGGGCGATACAACCAGTAACAGAGGGGGCGGCTGAAGCCTGGACCTGACCGGGGGCACGATTGTTATTCCCTGCTGCGCCAGCACCTGCTCTATATCTTCGTCCAGCGTGGCAGACGATACGGGCAGGCCGGATGAGGAAGAGTCCTGCGCAGATGGAGCGAAGGAATTTTGCAGCTCCCAGGCCACCAGATTTAAGGCATACGGCTCAGAGGCGCGTCGTATCTCAGCGCCGGTATCCTGTCTATCCCCCGGCAGGCACCCGGCTGTGAGTATCAGCAGTACGAATAGTAAGTTCAGCGGACCTGTGCAAAGAAATCTGCGTCCGGACACCCGGACTAATCCCTTGTGCCCTGCCGGGCGCTCAATAAAGCCGCTGTTTTTTTTCATCGAAATAATAAAATCCGGCTTTTATTGTGCACGAAAATCCCCGCCCGGCCAAATCCGCAGCGCTCTGCAACTAAGCATTTCCACCTAATTCTTTTTACCCATATATGCGCTTGTGCGCAAATTTAAATTAAGCGTCATGACGGATGTCCGTGCGCTTTACGCATGTTAAATTTATAGCGTAAGGAAAAAAGAAACGGAATAACAAAGGAGGACAAGACAATGGCTGAATTAATGGAAAAGGTCCAGAACACCGAAACGGCACAGGGAGTATCGAGGTTCAATTTCTGGGCTGACAAGCAGCCCTGCTGGGAGAAGTGCCATTGTC
>CAYVBI010000115.1:0-6773 GCA_964448985.1 uncultured Dehalococcoidales bacterium | reverse complement strand
ACAGCTTAAGCAACAGCAACCTGACATCTGCTTTGTTCAAAAGGGATAACTATGTAATGAATATATGGATATTCAATCACTATGCCACGCCGCCTGATGCCCCGGGCGGCACCAGACACTTTGACTTCGCCAGTGAGCTCGTCAAGGCCAAGCATAAAGTGACCATCTTCGCCTCAAGCTTCGACCATCGCACCCGCAGAGAGGAAAGGGTTGCTGCGAAGCAGAGTTATCGGATGGAAAACATAGAAGGAGTGGCTTTCGCCTGGGTCAGTACCTTCCCTTACTACGGCGGCAATGACTGGCGCCGCGTGGTGAATATGCTGAGCTATGCATTCCGCGTTATTCCCCTGGGACTGAAGCTCACAGAAAAGCCGGATGTGATCCTGGCTTCATCACCACATCCCTTTGCCGGGATGGCCGGCTGGATACTGGCCAAGCTAAAAGGTGCTATCTTTATCTTTGAAGTCCGCGACCTGTGGCCACAGACCTTTGTAGAAATAGGCGGCTACAGCAGTAAAAGCCCGGTAGTGGTACTACTAAGAATACTGGAGAAATTCCTTTACCAGAAGGCCAGAGAAATCGTTGTACTCCTGCCAAAGGCCTCAGACTATATAACGGCGTTGGGCATTCCTGCTGATAAAATCATTTATATACCTAACGGAGTCAGGCCCGAATTCTTCTCTGACACAAGAATGGATCTTCCACAGGACATGGAAACGTTCATATCGGATATGAAATCACGTGGAAAACTACTGATAGTCTATGCGGGGGCTCACGGTATCGCAAACGCTATGGATACGATACTTGAAGCTGCGCGGCTGCTTAAGGATAAGGAAGCAGACAAAGTCCATTTCTTACTGGTCGGCGAAGGGCCGGAAAAACAAAGGTTAAGAGATGTCACCCGTGACTGGGAGCTTAATAATATCAACTTCTTCAGCCCGATTCCAAAAAAGGCCATACCACGCCTCTTAAGAACCAGTGACATTGCCTTAATCTCAATAAAGAAGTCCAATTTATATAACTATGGCATGAGCCTCAATAAGCTCTGGGATTATATGATATGCGCCAAACCAGTTGTCTGGGCAACCAATTCCGCAAACGACCCGGTAGCCGAAGCAGGCTGCGGCATAACCGTACCGCCGGAAGACCCACAGGCGATGGCGGAGGCCATTATGCGGCTATGCTTTATGAGCAAAGAGGAGCGCCGTCAGATGGGGATACGCGGACATGAATACGTGATAAAATACCATTCTGTGCCGGTTCTGGCCAGGAAGCTGTTGGAGGCTCTAAGTCATGTCGAATAATCAGGAATTTGTTTCCCGGGTAAAGGGCTTCATTTTATCCAAGATCTTGATGGCGGCTCTGGAGATAGACCTTTTCGTACAACTGGATACAGATAACCTGACTTTTGATGACATATGTTCAAGACTGGATTTGAATAGAGAGATAGGTCATGTATTCATTAATGTACTTGAAGCCTTTGGTTATCTGTGTCTAAAAAGTGGAAAATATGTTCTAACAGCACGCGCCAGGTCCATCATGCCAAATTATAAGAATGTAAAGAGTTGGAACGAGGAAATGAAGGTAACATACGATTCGCTTGTTGATTTTACGCAAATTCTCAGGACCGGAAACTTCAAACAGTCATCGCTTTCTGCATACTGGGCATATAAAAAGAACCTGGATCCTGAGAGCATTGCACCTGAAGTGAGCAGAGATTATTCATTGGTTATGGACGCATCTCAGGAGGAGATCGCCAGGCTAATAGTTAAGAAGATTGACTTTTCCAGCTACTCCCACCTTGTCGATCTCGGTGGAGGGTACGGCAGGTTTGCTATTGAAATCGCTAAAGGCTACCCCAATATTAAGGTTACTATTGTTGACCTGCCATCTGTTTGTGATGAGACAGTCAGGCTTATTGCACAGGAAGGCCTGGGGAACAGGGTGTCTGTTATAGGCGCAGACTTCTTCAAAGGCCCGTTGCCAAAAGGTGCTGATATAGTAACATTTGTCCGTACGCTTCACGACTGGGGAAACGAAGAAGTAATCAAACTCCTGGTACAGGCGCGTTCTATTCTGAACAGCGATGGAACAATTCTAATCTCAGAGCCTATGAATGAGGACAACCAGCAAATTGACAAAAGCTCTGCACTAAGTTCACTAATGTTATCTCTCATGGGCGGGAAGCGAAGGAAGGTTTCCGAATATACAGACCTCCTTAAATCTCTCGGTTTCGGCAGGATTACTTGTATCGACCTGGATTTCTCCATATTTAAAGTGATTTTGGGGAGGCACTGAAAACATGAAAAGGGTAACAGTAGTCGGAGCAGGCGGATTCGGAAGAGAGGTAATTGAGATATTCAATGACCAAAACAAGATAAATAAACAATGGGAAATCCTGGGTTTTGTAGATGACGACGAGGACAAGCGGGGCAAGATATTCAATGGACACCCTGTCCTGGGGAACCTTAGTTGGTTGGTAGAGAACAGAGCAAATATTGGCTGTGTTTGCGCAATAGCGGAACCCTTAGCTAAGAAAAAGGTTGTAGACTATCTGGAGAATGTGGGAGTGGAATTTCATAGAGCCATACACCCTTCAGTGATAATGTCTGAACATGTGGATCTTGGCAGTGATGTTATCATCTGTGCGGGTTCAATACTAACCGTTAACATCAAGATAGGTAACCATGTGATTATTAACATAAATTCTACTATAGGGCATGACACAATCATCGAGGACTACTGCAGCCTTATGCCCGCAGTAATAATCAACGGAAATAATCACCTTTATAGTGGAGCATACATAGGAACAGGGGCGACATTCATACATCAGATCTCTGTTGGCGAATGGACTACGATTGGTGCCGGGGCAGTAGTTGTTAGTGATATTGAGAGTAATGCTGTTGCGACGGGAGCTCCGGCTAAGGTTATCAAACGGAAGACAAATGCTTAAAAGGTCATTTGATTTTACACTAGCACTACTGGGACTGATTTTATCCTCGCCTCTCTGGCTCATCGTGTCACTTGCCATATACATAGAAGACCGGGGACCGGTACTTTTTCTCCAGGAGAGATGCGGCATGCAAGGAAAACCGTTTAAAATGCTGAAATTCCGGACGATGCGGCACTTGCCAACTGGCAAACACCAGATCTTATCACAAGAGATTGACCCTCGGGTGACCAGGGTGGGACGGTTGCTGCGGGCAACCGCGCTGGACGAACTGCCAAACCTGATAAATATACTCAAAGGCGATATGAGCTTTGTCGGACCCAAACCGCTGCCGTTTAAAATTGAGGCTGATAGAAAAGCGTTCATATACATCGCGCCATTGACTGATGAAACAATGCAATACGATAATATTTCCCAGGTGCCGGGATATGATCTAAGAAGCCGGATTAGACCTGGGCTTACCGGTGTGGCTCAGCTTTATGCACCCAAGACTATAGATCACACCGAAAGATTCCGCTACGACAACTTGTATGTGCAAAAGATGAGCTTCTGGCTGGACCTCAAGCTGATTCTGCTGTCCTTCCTGGTTACCTTCAAAGGCAAATGGGAGCACCAGGAGAAGAAAATATGAGCATACCAGAGATAAGTATCCCTTTGTCACGGCCGGATATCACCGACATGGAGATAGAACAGGTGACGGCTGTATTGGGGACGCCCCACCTCAGCCTGGGGCCTAAACTACCTGAATTTGAGGCTATGCTCGCTGACTACGTGGGTGTTAAGCATGCGATGGCGGTCAACAGCGGCACCAGCGCGCTGCACCTGATAGTGCGGGCGCTGGAGATAGGTGACGGAGACGAGGTGATCACCACCCCTTTCAGCTTCATCGCCTCGGCCAACTGCCTGCTCTTCGAAAAGGCCAGGCCGGTTTTTGTAGATATCGATTCATTCACCCTCAACCTGAATACAGAACTGATCGGAGGAAAAATAAACAATAAGACCAGGGCCATACTGGCGGTGGATGCTTTCGGGCTGCCGGCCGATTATGAAAGGCTGGAGCAGCTTGCATCACACCATAGCCTCAAGATCATCGAGGATAGCTGCGAGGCACTGGGCGCTGAGTACAGGGGCAGGAAGGCCGGTTCATTCGGCGCCGCAGGCGCCTTCGGCTTCTACCCCAACAAGCAGGTCACCACAGGCGAGGGCGGCGTCGTGGTCACAAATGACGGCACGCTGGCCGGCCTCTGCGACAGCATGCGCAACCAGGGCAGGGGCGAAAAGGGTGAATGGCTGGAGCACCAGCGCCTGGGCTATAACTTCCGGCTGAGCGAGATCAACTGCGCCCTGGGCATCGCACAAATGCGACGTATAAACGAAATGCTGCGTAAACGAGAGCGGGTGGCCGGAATTTACAGCCAAATGCTTGTAGACTGGCCTGAAGCCATCCTCCCCTGCACGATACCCGATGTCAAAAGAAGCTGGTTTGTATATGTGATAGTTCTGCGCGACGAATACGGCGCACGGGAACGTGATATAATCATCGGGGGCATGAAGAAAAGGGGAATCCAATGCGGCAGGTATTTCACACCCATCCACCTGCAGCCTTTTTATGTGAAGATGTTCGGCTATAAGAAGGGCGAGTTCCCGGTTACCGAATCTATAGCAGCCCGTACCATCGCGCTGCCATTTTATAATAACCTCAGCGAGCGGGAGATAGATCTGGTGGTGGGAAATTTGAAGGAGACGGTTGCAAAGTTATGAGAATGCGGCGGGCTACAGATTGCCGCGTCGCTTCGCTCCTCGCAATGACAAAAGTAAAAAGGGCGGCCTCGCAATGACGTATGGGAGGGCGGGCGCACCTGAAGGAACGCCCCTACGAATGATTATTATGTTTGCGTGCGGACACCCGGATGAAAATATTATCAGGCCTTAATCTGTATAACTACATCAAGATCCCCTTAGACGTTCTGTTCTTTGCCGCCGCTTTCATCAGCGCCTTCTACCTGAGATTCGATATCCAGATCCCGGCGGAGCAGTTCGAAATCCTCACAACCTGGCTGCTGCCGGTGATCGTCTTAAAGCTTGCCGTATTTTACTTCATGCGCATCTACCGCCGGCTGTGGCGCTACGCCAGCGTGAAGGACTTCTTCTGGCTGGCCGTGGCCAATATCATCGCCTCCGCGGCGCTGGTCATATTATTCTACTTCGCCTTCCGCCTGCCGGTAGCGCGCGGCGTGCTGGTGCTGGACGGCCTGCTGACGTTGACGCTGACGGCAGGCGCTAGGTTCGGTGTTCGCGGCCTGCGTACCCTGGGGTCGCGCTCCCTGTGGTCCAGCAGAACACGGCCCATCCTTATCGCCGGCGCAGGCGACACGGGCGCCGCCATCATCCGCGAGATGCAGGGCCGGCCGGAGCTGGCCTTCCAGCCGGTGGGCATCATAGACGACGATACCTCCAAGCGCGGGCTCCAGGTCCAGGGCGTACGCGTGCTGGGCACGCGCCGCGAGCTGGGCAAAATACTGGGCGATTACGGGATAGAGGAGGTCATCATCTGCATGCCCAACGTATCCCGCGAGGTCATACGCGATATCTTCTTCCAGTGCCAGGCCGCCGGTGTCAAATGCCGCACGCTGCCGGGCATCTACCAGATCATCGACGGCACGGTGGGAGTGGAGCAGATCAGGGAAGTGGGCGTGGACGACATACTGGGACGCGAGCCGGTGCGGGTGGACCTGGACCGACTATCTGAATATATCAGCGGCCGGACGGTCATGGTCACCGGCGCAGGCGGCTCCATCGGCTCCGAGCTCTGCCGCCAGCTAAGCCGCATGAACCCCGCATCCCTGGTGCTGCTGGACCAGGACGAGGAAGGCCTCTACTCCATCGAGCAGGAGCTAACCGCCCATCGACTCCTGTTCAAAATAGCGGCGGTGATCGCCGATGTAACCAACAGGGGCAGGATCGCCGCGGTCTTTGCCCGGCATAAGCCCGCCGTGGTATTTCATTCGGCGGCCTACAAGCATGTGCCCATGATGGAGGCCAACCTGGTAGAGGCGGTGGACAACAACATCTTCGGCACCGGAATACTGTGCGAGCTGGCCGTACAGTACGAGACCGAGCGCTTCGTCTTCATCTCCACCGATAAGGCGGTGGAGCCGGTCAGCATGATGGGGCTCTCCAAAGCCATCTGCGAGAAGGTAGTCCAGTCCTACGCATATGCCTCAGCCACACGCTTCATGGCGGTGCGCTTCGGCAACGTGCTGGATTCCAGCGGCAGCGTGGTGCCCATCTTCCGCCGGCAGATAGCGCAGGGCGGCCCGGTGACCGTGACCCACCCCGATATGATTCGCTTCTTCATGACCATCCCGGAGGCGGTGCAACTGGTGATCCAGGCCGGGGCGCTGGGTGAGAAGGGCGAGATCTTCGTCCTGGATATGGGCGAACAGTTACCGATCATCGAACTGGCCAGGAACATGATCCGTCTCTCAGGCCTGGAGCCGGAGAAGGATATTCCCATCGAGTTTATCGGCATCAGGCCGGGTGAGAAACTCTACGAGAAGCTGACCTGGGACCACGAGGAGAAATTGCCCACCGAGCATGCCAAGATTATCATGGTGCGCAACGCCGGGCTGGATAAGGCCAGACTGCAGCAAGATTTAGAGGAGCTGGAAAAGGCGGCGGATACCTGCAACGATACTCTGACCCGTGACTGCCTGCGACGGATGGCGGCGGAACACCTGAACTTCACGATCGAGTAATTTATAAACCGGTAGTGTATTATTTTGAAATCATAGGCCATTAACATCGATGAAATTGTTGGGAA
>CAYVBI010000114.1:0-6836 GCA_964448985.1 uncultured Dehalococcoidales bacterium | reverse complement strand
GTCTTTTACGTGCGGGTCGAAGGACTTCCTCCAGAATCTGCTGGCGTAGGGATCGCTCACCATGCCTCAGCCTCCTCTGTTTATTATGATAAGAGTGTAAACCGGGCAACCGCTGTAGTCAATATGTCGTTGTCCCCGCTATGATGGGAATATAATATCCGCCCTGACGATAATTCAAGGCAACCGCCCGGCAAGGAGGAAGGGCTGAGAAGAGTTTTGTTATAATACCGGCAGAATACTGTAAGGAGGTATGCTGTGAAGAAGTATGGTTATGGGATCCCGGCTCTCATAGTATCCGCCTTGTTCATCCTGTCACTGTTAATTCCAATAGTTTCCAGCTGCGCCGATAAACCTCCACAGGCTGAAAAGCTGAGCGTAGATCTCATATACGGCGGCGCTTCACTCTGGGGTAAAACCGTCACAGGTGTTCAGTGGATGCCCGGCGGCAAGGGATTTACTTACTACGAATCCGATCCACAGACTGGGCAATCAGGCATCTGCTATTACGACCTGAAAAAATCCGGGAGGACCGTTCTCATCGATGACAAAAAGGCTGGTGAACTCGCCCAACCTGCCACCCTCAATCTCGACAGCTATTTACTTTCGCCGACAGGCAAAGAGTTGCTTTTGCCTTCCGATACCGATCTTTTCCTCTACAATCCGGATACCGGTCATCTAAAGCGCCTGACCCAGGATTCCGACTCTGAAACTGCGCCTCAGTTCTCACCCGACGGGACCAAAATAGCCTTTATCAAAAACAACAATATTCATGTTATAGAAATCGAGACGTGCACAGACACGCAGTTAACCATGCAAGGCACAGAAAATTTGCTTACAGGCCAGGTCGACTGGGTCTACGGGGAAGAGTTCGGCATCGACACCGGATTTTCCTGGTCGCCTGACAGCCGGCATATTGCCTATTATCAGATGGACCAGAGCGCCGTCCCGCAATTTCCTATCACCGATTTCATCCCGGTCGAGAACGAGGTCGCAGATACGCATTATCCCAAAGCCGGTGATAATAACTCTATCGTGCAGGTAGGGGTAGTCTCGGTAAAAGACCGTACGACCGTATGGATGGATACGGGGAGCGAGGCCGACATATACATACCGAGGATCAAATGGCTGCCCGATTCCCGCTCCCTGGCGATCCAGCGGCTGAACAGGCTGCAAAATAAACTCGAGTTACTGTCCGCCGATATTCAGACCGGCGTAACCGGCACGATACTGCAAGAGGAGAACGCCGGCGGCTGGATCGATATCTACGATGACCTCACGTTTATCAAGGCCGGCGGGCAATTCATCTGGTCGTCCAACCGCTCGGGTTACAAGCACCTGTATCTTTATGACATCGACGGAAAACAGGTACGTCAGCTTACCGACGGCAACTGGGAAGTGGATGACCTGGTCGGCGTTGACGAGGAGAACACAACAGTCTATTTCCGCGCGACGGAAAAAGCCTCGTGGGAACGCCAACTTTACAAGGTTGATTTATCAGGCAATGGTTTCCAGCAGCTTACCCGGGAAGATGGTTGGCATACCATCAGCATGCCGCCGGACTGCGGCTATTATCTGGATTTTTTCTGTACATATATCCAGCCTAATGAGGTAAGCCTGTACACGGCAAATGGGAAATCCGCTGCTGTCATCGAGCCGAATGACGTTCCGGCGCTGCGGGAAATGGACCTGGTGAAGCCCGAGTTCATGACTATTACGACCGATGACGGCGTGGAATTGCCCGTATTTATGATCAAACCGCCTGATTTCGATCCCAATAAAAAATATCCCGTGCTGATGTACACCTACGGTGGCCCGGCTCTCCAGGTGGTCTGCAACCAGTGGGAAGACGACGCCCGCAAACGGAACCTGTGGCACGAGATGATGGCGCAGCAGGGATATATCATATTTACCCTGGACAACAGGGGCACTGCCGGGCGGGGCAGAGACTTTGAGCAGGCGATATACCGGCAGTGGGGAACCCTGGATATCCAGGACAAGATCTCCGGCGTTAAATACCTGCGTAAATTGCCTTATGTTGACGGCAGCCGCATAGGTATCTGGGGCTGGAGCCACGGCGGATATTTGACCTGCATGTGTATGCTCAAGGCTGCGGATTACTTCACCACCGGCATTGCCGTGGCGCCCCCGACCGATTGGCAGAACTATGATACGATCTATACCGAGCGTTACATGGGCACGCCCCAGGATAATGTAGAGGGCTATCAAGCCAGCTCGGCGCTGGACCTGGCGGATAACCTGACGGGTAAGCTGCTTATGATACACGGAACTGCAGACGACAATGTGCATATGGCAAATACCATGCAACTGATTTATGCGTTCGAAAACAGCCGTAAACCCTTCGACTTAATGATCTACCCGCGGAAAAAGCACCACATGGACGGGCAGGACACTAAGGTGCACCTGTTCAACCTGATGACCAACTATATCAATAGAAATTTGTAAGGGCCGGCCTGCTATCATCCTTTTGCGACTATATCAATAAGCTGGCTATGGAGGACTATGAGTAAGAAAAATCTGGGCAACAAATCATTTCTTTATCCCTTCCCTGTTACCGTCCTGGGCGCCAATGTAAATAATCAACCGAATTTTATGACATTGGCCTTTATCGGTATTGTTAACACAAACCCCGGAATGGTTGCCTTTGGATGTAACAGGACTCATCACACTGCCGTCGGCATAAAAGAAACTGGGACCTTTTCGATTAACCTGCCTTCCACAGATATGATCAAGGTTGTTGATTATATCGGGTGTGTATCCGGTAAAAAAACAGATAAATCAGGAGTCTTTAAGGTATTCTACGGTAAGCTGGAAACGGCGCCGATGATTGAAGAATGTCCGCTGTGCCTGGAATGCAAAGTACTGAAGGTTTTGGATCTCGGCGGATTAGACTATACCGTGATAGGTGAGATCATCGAATGTTACTGCGAGGAAAAGTGCCTGACCAATAATCTACCTGATATTGAAAAATTAAAGCCGTATTTACTATCCATGTATGAGAACAGGTATTTTTCTATCGGGGAGTACCTTGGGAAAGCCTGGAATATAGGACTGAATTATAAAAAGGATTAAGGACCATCGTCGATTATTGGGAATCAGGTATTTTTAAAATCGTATGGACCTTATAAAAACAGTCAGCAATGTCCTCGGCGTGATCTGCATCGTTATCGGCGTCTTTCTGATACCGCTGAGCATCTGGTTTTTACGTCCGGCGATCAAAAACAGGGACTGGACTTCGCTCGTCATAGCAATCCTTGTTCTGGCCCTGGCCGCGGGCTGCTTCACCGGGGCATATATCATGTTTACCACCGGGATAATCAAAATGGCCCCGATGTAGACCGGCTTATATCAGTGGATCCTGCAAAATAACCGGGTGCTACTTCCGGGTTACACTATTAATCAGATTACGGTATTCATTGTATAGACCTGATTTCGCCGTGACCTCATTACCGAATTCCAGATACTGGCCCGTTCCTCCGGTGTATGCCGGCCATTTTTGCAGGCCCGGGCTGTTCGGATCGCCCGCCCTTGCGAAGTTGGTCCAGTATTTCATCATGTCCTGAGACAGTGAAATATCAAGTTCGTTATCCGGGATGGAAACACGCCCGGCACGCAGATTACCAAAGACATAAAATATCTCGAGGCCGTGGAAGGCGCCGAATATTTTTAAAGCTGTATCAGGGACCCGTGTGAACTGATACATATAAACCTGCTGAGTACTCACGGACGCTGCATCGGCAGCGTGCAGCGCCCCCGCACTAAAACTCATGACTGTGCGCAGTTTGCTGACCGTTGCCGGCACATCCCATCTATCAGCGGCAGGAAACAGTGCGAGCACTTCAGCAGCATGGGCCTGATACTGAGATTTAATCGACTCCCGGTAATCTTGATCGGACATTAAGAGCACCTTGGGATCGGGGTAGACGAATATGGCGCCTTCATTGGCATTCGTACCGATCAGCAGCGGCACCTTTTTTTGCTTGCCGGCGGAGAACATCGACCAGGGATTTTCAGGGATCACCCAACCATCGATAACCGGCCTCATTTTAGTTCCCCCATTCGGGCTGTAGCCTGTAAAAGCAGCCTTAACCACCTCATCTGCAGTCTTCTCACGCATTGCTGCCAGTACGTCTGAAGCGGTATTGCAGCCGAGTTTGACCTCGATTTCCCGTCCCGTCGTTTCTGCCTTTGCAACCGTATCTTCTCTATTTGCGGGGTACGCATCGCCGAAGGCGCCGCTTTCCGAAATGGCGTGCTGGAAAAGGCCTTCAGCAAGCGGGCTGATCATCAAATCGCAGACACACATCGCCCCGGCTGACTCGCCGAAAACCGTTACCAGGTCCGGATTGCCGCCGAAGGCCTTTATATTGTATTTCACCCACTTGAGCGCGGCGATCTGGTCAAGCAGCCCGTAATTACCCGAAACTCCGTGCGCCGACTCCTTGCTGAGCAACGGGTGTGACAGAAAACCCAGCGGTCCTAAACGGTAATTAATGGTCACCACCACGACATTCTGTCTGGCAAGGTTCTTGCCGTTGTACATGTCGAGCGATCCCGCACCGGTGTTGAAGCTGCCGCCATGGATCCAGACCATGACCGGCAGGTTTGCGTCCGGGCTTTTAACCGGGGTCCACACGTTCAAATACAGGCAGTCTTCGCCGGTCTGGCCGACATCATAAAAAAGCGATTCAGGTTGCGGGCAGGCCAATCCGTACTTATTACAGTCACGGATGCCCTCCCAGGGTTTTACTGGCTGCGGCTCGCGCCATCGAAGTTCACCGACCGGGGGAGCTGCAAAGGGGATGCCGAGATATGTCCATGCTCCATCTATTAGCGTTCCGCGTATCTTGCCGCTGTCCAGGGTAACTACCGTTTGCTGGCCTGATTGCCCGCACCCGAAGAGTGGTATTACAGTCATTGCCGCTAAAAGGGCAACGACCAACAGAATTGTGAACTTCTTAAGATACATAACAACCTCCCTGTAAAGCATGATTTCCTATTCTAACGGGCAATGCGAGCCCCTTTATTATACACTGACCTTCCCCGGTTTTAGCATGCGTTTGACGACCTTTTTGAGTCTCAACTGCGAGTAAATGTGATATCATAGAAACGGAGGTCAAGACTGTGCAAGAGGAGAAATCGAGGGAAGCCATATTGAACCATCTTGAGCAAAAGGCGGGCGATTACGAGGAGTTGTACGGGAGCTGCGCCCAGGGGACCCTGCTGGCGCTGCAGGAGGAGTTCCACTTAGGAGACGCCCAGACGCTCAAGGCCGCCACCGCCATGCCGGGGATCGCGCTGCGGGGCGAGACCTGCGGCGCGGTAATAGGGTCCATCATGGCGCTGGGAATGGCCTTAGGCACGGAAAAGCATGATGATTTTAAGGCTGTCCTGCGCGCCACCGGCGCAGCCCGCAAGCTGTGCAAACGCTTTGAGGAGGCTTTCGGCAGTTGCAACTGCCGCGACGTCCAGCACCGCATCTTCGGCAGGAGCTTCAACCTCGTCGACCCTGATGAAATCATGGAATTCGTCAAAGCCGATGCGTCCAGGAAATGCCGCATACCACCCCAGACAGCGGCGCGCATAGCCGGCGAACTGATACTCGACAGACAAGAAAAAACATAATTACATCTGAACAAAATCTACAACGGCCGGGCGCAGACCACCTTGACTTATGATTACGCTTTCAATAGATTTGTAATATGTCAGGGTCAAATTCGTTACAACCTCCGTACATCCGAAAGGCAGACATGCGAGGCAGGATAGCTATCTGGATTGTAGACGGGAGCTATGTGCGCGGTCACATCGACGAGGAATTTACCAACTTCGGTCAGCATTACAGGTTTCCTTTTATCCCGGAGGATGAATTCTGGATAGACCACGAGGCAAAACAGGATGAGACGAGTTTTTTCATCGACCATTTGCTGGTAGAACACCGCCTCATGGCCAAAGGTAAATCGTACGACGAGGCCCTGGTCGCGGCGGACCTGCGGGAGCGCATCGAGCGCCGGCGCGCCGGGGACGTCAAGCTGCTGACCCATCGTGGTCAGGAATTGCCCGACGCCAAAGATGTCCACGAGCATTTATGGCGAAAATTGGAGAATGGTGTCAGTGTCTGGATTGTCAACGGCCGGCTTGTCCGCAGCGTGTTCAATATCGACTTTACGGAAGGCGGTCACGACCACATATATGAATTCGTACCTGAGAACGAGGTGTGGATCGATGACGATCTTGAAGAGCCCGAGCGCGGCTATGTTCTTTTACATGAACTGCACGAACGTAACCGCATGGCGGGCGGCTGGGCTTACAGCAAGGCGCATGACGAGTCCAGCCACATCGAGTTCCACTGCCGCCATAACCCTGACGAACTTCACGATGCCCTGGCTGCAGAGGGCTGGTCTTAAAACCACGAGCCTCGATGTACGGAAAAAGACATGGTCACACGGTGTACTAATAGACGGCGCCGCCGTCCAGGAATATCGGGTGCCCGGATATGTAGCCGCCCTCATCAGAGCACAGGAAAGCGCAGAGGTTGCCGACATCCTCGGGCCGGCAAACCCGCCCGAACGGCAAATTTTTCGCCAGGTCTTTTATGTCCATTCCCGTAGCGCCTTTAACCATGCGTTTTCCCATATCAGTTTCAATCAGGCCGCAGGCGATGGTGTTCACCCTGATATTGTGGCCCAGCTCCTCCTTGGCCAGTACCGAGGAGAGCGCGTTCAGCCCCGCCTTGGCCGTCGCATACGGGGCATGCCCCGCCGGGCAGCTGAAAGGGCTGACCGAAGATATATTGATGATATCGCCGCGCTCCTGTTTCC
>CAYVBI010000113.1:0-6850 GCA_964448985.1 uncultured Dehalococcoidales bacterium | reverse complement strand
CCAGCGAATCGCCGACGAAGTCGCCGATGTCCTGCACCTCCGGGCGCTGGTAATTATGCGCCAGTATAACGGCGTTCCTCTTTTCCTTCAGATTGAGGATCTTTTCGACCAATTCCCTGTTCTTTGTATCCTGTTCCATTGTTCTCTTATTATATTATGTAAACTTTATTTCTGTACGCCCGGGCGCGCCTGAAGGTACGCCCCTACGTAGATTCATTTCTGCTTCGCGCATACAGGCGCGCTATCTCGACAGCCATTTTGACCACGCCCACCGCATCGCTGCCCAGGGCCACGAAAAGCGGCTCTTTGCCCCAGCCATCGCCCTCATAAAAAAGGTCGGGCACCCTGCCGCCGCGTTCGACGAGCTGTTTTACTTTCCAGGGCATGGATTTGCCGTCGGCCTTCGACACCGCATCCGGCTCCCTGGTGCGATCGATCCAGCCGAATACCAGCTTCTTCTCGCGCGCATATTTCTTCACGACCGCTATGATGCTTTCATCGCATTTAAAATTGATGCCGGCGCTGATATCCGGGCTGTACTTCCTGGCTTCCATTATCAGCCGCGCCATGTGGTCCGAGCCTCCCCATTTCGGCAGTCCGCAGGCCAGGGGATATCCATTGACCACGGTTATTCTGCCGTCTATGGCGGCGACATCTGTGGACTTTTTAGCGCCGGGCAGGGCATAGACAATATTGACCCGCACCTCGGGCATGAGCAGGGAAAACTCCCTGCAGCGCTGAAGCCTCTCCACTGCCTGACAGAGGTTGCCCATGATCCTTTCAGCAGCAACTTTCTTTGTCATGCATCAACTCCCGACCGCGTTGAAATAGGCCGCCCAGAATGGGTCCACCAGCACCGGCGTCAGCTTCTGCTTTTTGCCCGATTTCCTGATGAACACCCTGTCCCGGGCGGTGATCTCACCGATATCCCAGGCGGGTATGTTCTTCTTTTTCAGCTTTGATATGATCTTGCTGCTGTTGGCGGGGGATGCAGTGATGACAAGCGTACCTTCGCTGATGGAGATGAGCGGGTCGATCTTGAAAGCTTTGCAGACGGCATCTATCTCATCCGGCACTACGATCCTGTCCTCATATAGCGTCACACCCAATTTCGAGGCCGCGGCTATCTCGAAGACACCGTTGAGCAGACCGCCCTCAGTGGCGTCATGCATGGCGTGCGCCAGCGGCGCCGCCGTGATCGCATCCTCCACCACGGTCATCTGCAGCATATATTTCCTGGCCTTCTCCACCGTGCTCCGTCCCAGTTTCCTGGTCAGGGACTTGGCAGCCTGATTGGCCAGCAGCCCGGTCGCCTCTATGGCGGGACCTTTGGTCATAATCACGCGGTCGCCTACCTTTGCATTGCAGGCCGGCGTGATCTGATCCCTCTTGCCTATGCCCATCACCGTGCAGCCGCCGTTCAGGGGGTAGTCCATGCCCGGGTAGATGCCGGTATGGCCGCCGATAATGGCGATGCCCAGCTTCCTGCATTCCTCATCCACCTGCGTCCACACCTTATCTATTAAATCTTCAGACGTGCCCGGTGGAAACATCAGGCAGATGGTCATATACCTGGGTTTGACGCCCATCACAGCCACATCGCTGGCGCAGATATGCACTATGGCCCAACCGAAATAGGGCATGATCACGGGCATGGCGAATGTCGGGTCCTCGGCGATAACCATGACATCCCCCCCGGGCAGGTCGATGACCGCTGCGTCAACGCCGTGCTGTGGTCCGATGAAAACCGACTTGTCCTTCTTGCCCAGCCTCGATAATATCAGCCGGTCGAAGGTGGCCCGGTCCAGTTTGCCTAGTTCAGGTAACATTATAATCTCCTCGTGCGATTTGATGAGACTATAATACATTCGGCGGATCGTTTAATCAACCTGAGGGGCTTCAATTGCTCAGGATTTGTCCGTCCCTGAGCCTGACCATTCTATCGGACCTTCCGGCCAGCTCCATGTTATGAGTGACCACGATCAACGACAGCCCCCCATTATTCAGCTTCTTAAACAGGCCGTAGATCTTCTCCGACGTTGCCGTGTCGAGGTTGCCGGTCGGCTCGTCGGCCATGATGATACGCGGCTCGTTAACCAGCGCACGTCCGATACTGACCCGCTGCATCTCGCCGCCGCTGAGTTGGTGCGGTAGGTGGCGAGCTCGGTGCGACAGCTCCAGCATCTCCATGATCCCGGCAATCCTGTCCTGCTCGACAGGTTTCCTGCTGAAAAGCAGCGGGAGCTCGATGTTTTCCTGCACCGTGAGGGTGGGCAGCAGCAGAAACTGCTGGAATACGAAGCCGACACTGCCGCGCCGCGCTTTCACCAGGTCGCGCTCCTTCAGTCCGGCTGTCTCCCGTCCCTCCAGTGAGATGCTGCCGGAGCTGGGCGTCTCCAATAGCCCCAGCAGGTGCAGCAGCGTGGACTTGCCCGATCCCGAGGGGCCGACGATCGAAACGAACTCGCCCCTGTTGATGGAGAGATCGACAGCCTTGAGGGCATGCACCTGCTCGCTCCCCCTGCTGTAACTCTTGGCCAGTCCCCTTGCAGCTATTATTACATCGTTCATTCCAGGTCGCTCCTCATGGCTTCCATGGGCGTCAGCCGTGCGCACTTGACCGCCGGGTAGACGGAGCAAAGCAGGCCGATCGCCAGGGCGAAGCCTATGCAGACTAATATCAATAACGGGTCGATGCTGATGAGCTCGCCGCCGGGCGAATAGGGGATCACCCCCCGCACAAAGCTCTCCACCAGCTTCGAGCCGACCACCGCAACCAGCAGTCCAACAGCACACCCTGCCAGGGTGATGATGAGGGTCTCGATAACTATCAGGCGCGAGACGTCCCAGCCAGAGGCTCCCACAGCCTTCATCATGCCGAACTCCCTGGTCCTTTCGTTGACCGACATGATCAGGGTATTAATGATGCCCACGGCGCTGATGAAGAGAGCGATGATGATGACCGAGAAGAGCAGCGCCTGCGCCGAGCCCACCAGGTTCATAATGGTGCCCATCACCTGCGTCATGGTGACCACCTGTATATCAGGTATTTGCTCCAGCTCCTTTGAGATATCGCTGATGTTAGACAGGTCTTTGACCTTGATGGCGATGGTAGTGAGTTGGCCTTCCTTGCCGAAGATGCGCTGCGCGGCCCCAAGGGGCAGGAAGTGGAACTCATCGTCCTGGTTGCCCGTGCGCTCCAATATACCCACTATGGTGGTGGGCACCTTATCGGGCCCGAAATCGAGCACCTGCCCGACCTTGAGGTTCTCCTTGTCGGCCAGGCTGCGGCCGACTATCATAACCCCGGTTTCGTCGTCCTTGAAATATCTCCCCTCCACCTTCCACCAGGGCTTCAAGGCCTTCTGTTCCTCTATATTGATTCCATAGACTATATGCGGTTTATCGTCCTTGAAAAACTGGTGTAGCAGCATGGGGCTGGCCACTTCGATGCCGTCTATTTCTTGCACCTGCTCCAGGTCGGAATACGACAGGTACTTTGGTATCACGCCACCGTGGATAATGAGCGAGGCCGCCTCGTAGGGACACCCCTTGGGCACGGCCAGCATATGTATGCCCAGGCTGTTCAGTTCTCCTCCGAGCTGTCGCTCATAACCGGCGTTAAAGGAAAGCAGGCTGAAGAGGACGGCTATGGCGATGGCCACGCCGGCCACCGTGAGCCCGGTCCTAACATGCCTGCGCATGAGGTTCTTGGCTGCCAGACTGAAAATATTCAAATCTCCTCCCGCCTAAAAATCGACTTTTGTGCCGATCAGGTATACATCGCTGCCCTCGGCAATCACTTTGGCCGTGACCTTTGCGTAGGAACCCTTCCTCTGCGGTATGACCAGGTTGCTGGGGATCAGATCGATATAGATGACGGCGTTGCCGTCCTTGAGCGTGAACCAGCATCCTGCCGGGCATTCACTGGCTATTCTCCCTTCCACCACCACCTTCTTACCATCCCATCCCCTCGGGTCCTGCAGGATTTCCCCGATGCGGGCAGCCTTCGCCCCTTCAGCCGCCGGAGGCGCAGGAGAAGCCCCCGTGTTGTTATCGGCAGAAACAACTGATCCGCTGGCGGGAGTTTCATCGGCCGGCGCCGGCTGTGACGTGGCCGGCTGGCTCTGGCCCGGCGGATCGGCCGCTGTTTGGGAGCAGCCTGTTAATAATGCCCCGGCAAGCAGAAATACAAGCATACTCGCTAATAATGTGGTTCTCATTCATCTATCTCCTTGGTCGATATGTTAACAGGTCCGTCCGGTACAACTGTGGCGTGATCCCAAGATATTAAGGTCCCGTCAGGCCGCAGTCAATTACAAGCAATGATATCCGGTGACTGTGAATTCCGTATGAAGATCAATACAATTCTTGGTGAAGCCCGGCGCATTAAATAAAACCCTGTTTTACTGTATAATCGATTCACATGAATGCCAGAGAAAGTACAGCGAAGCTGATCGACGGCTTCAGCAAGGCGGTTGTTGCTGGCAGTGGACTTAAGCTGACGGTGATCAACCTGGGGGATAGCCGCGCGGTCGCAGCGCGCAGCGGGCTTACTCCTCTTGAAGTTGAGATCGCGTGCCTTGAAAATGGGGTGGTCCCCATGCGCTACCTGCGCAACATTGGCACCGCCGGCATCGAGGGTCAATTGAAGCTTCTACGCTCCACCGTGGCCGTCTGCGGGGCGGGGGGACTGGGCGGCACAGTTATTGAGCTGCTGGCCCGCCAGGGGATCGGACATCTGGTGATCATCGACAACGGCAGATTCGTGGAGAACAACCTCAACCGCCAGATCATGTCCGGCGAGGATGACTTGCACAGATACAAGGTGAAGGTCGCTGCCCGGCGCGTCAGGCACATAAACTCCGCGGTGATCGTAAAGGAATGCAGTACTTATATTGATGATTTCAGCGCGGACCGCCTGTTGAGGGGATCCGACGTCGTGGTCGATGCATTAGATAGTCTGTCCTCGCGTCTGGTGGTGGAAGCATCCTGCTGGAGGCTGAAGGTGCCCTTTGTTCACGGCGCCATCGCCGGCTTCAGCGGCCAGGTAATGACCGTGTTGCCGGGCGATAAAGGACTCGCCTCAATATACGGCTCCGGACGGAATATCCGCGGACTGGAGGCCATCACGGGCACTCCGCCGGCCACCCCGGCCGCCATCGCCGCCTGGGAGGTGCAGGAGGTGGTCAAGCTGATCACCGGCACGGGAATCCCCGTACGCAATCGGCTGCTCGTTGTGGATTTCACCGACGGCAGCCTGGAGGAGATATCCCTGGCACAGGAAGATAAATAATGGCAACGGTCAATGTCAGGTTCGTCGGGCCCTGGCGCCTCTACATGGGCGTCGAGAGGTTCACGCTTCAGGCCGAAACCGTCGAGGACGCCGTCGAGCAAATGGAGACGGCCTACGGCCCCAAATATCACGAACGCCTGCTCAGAGGCGGCATCACGGAGAAACGCACGATATCCGGTGACAGCAATATCCTGGTCAACCGCGTCCATATCAGGCAGATAACAGACCACAATCTGCGGGACAGCGATAATATCGACGTCATCCCTCGCTTCGTGGGCGGCTGAGCGCGAACCCGTAGTAACACAGTCTCTTTAGTGATAGAATATGCGAACTCAAATTTCCGCAGGGAGTGTACTATGGCTGCCAGAGAATATATCCTCTCCATAGACCAGGGCACCACCGGCAGCGCGGCCATCCTCTTCGACCGTAACGGCAAGCCGGCCGCCGCTGCCGACACCGAGACCAGGCAGATCTTCCCCAACCCGGGCTGGGTTGAGCACGATCCCAATGAGATCTATCAGACCTCGCTCGAGGTGGCGCGCAAGGCCCTGGCAAAGGCCGGTGTAAAGCCGTCCTCCATAGCAGGCATCGGTATAACCAACCAGCGCGAGACCACCATCATCTGGGATAAAAAGACCGGCGAGCCGGTCAGCAACGCCATAGTCTGGCAATGCCGGCGCACGGCCGGGCTGGTGGAAGAGCTGAAAAACCGCGGCGTTGGTCAGACCATCTGCGACAGGACCGGGCTAATTCCGGACGCCTATTTCTCGGCCACCAAGGTACGCTGGATACTCGACCACACCAAGGACGGACAGAAACGCGCCGAGGCGGGCGAACTGCTCTTCGGTACGGTTGACTGCTGGCTGGCCTGGAAGTTAAGCGGCGGAAAAGCGCATGTGACCGACTACGGCAATGCCTCCCGCACCATGCTGTACAATATCAACACGCTCCAGTGGGACAAAGATATACTCTCGACGCTCAACATCCCATCGGCCGTACTGCCCCGTGTCATACCCTCCAGCTTCAGCTATGGGGAGACGGCGGAGGGCATTTTCGAGGGAGCCCGTGTGCCGCTCTGCGCCATAGCGGGCGACCAGCAGGCCGCCCTCTTCGGGCAGGCCTGCTACAGTGCCGGCATGTCCAAAAACACCTACGGCACAGGCTCGTTCATCCTTATGAACAGCGGCGAGGCGCCGATCATCTCCAAGCGGGGGCTGCTCACCAGCCTGGCCTGGGGGCTGGACGGCAAGGTCAATTACGCGCTGGAAGGGAGTATCTTCATTACCGGTGCGGCCGTGCAGTGGCTGCGCGACGGGCTTAAGATTATTGCAAACGCCGATGAGAGCGAGGCGCTGGCGCGCTCGGTGGACGATAACGGCGGCGTTTATTTCGTGCCGGCCTTCGTGGGACTGGGCGCGCCCTACTGGGACATGTACGCTCGCGGGACCATAATAGGAATCACGCGCGGCACCACCAGGGGACACATCGCGCGCGCCACATTGGAGGCCATCGCCTTCCAGGTCAGGGACGTCATAGACACCATGCGCTCCGAGA
>CAYVBI010000112.1:2340-6931 GCA_964448985.1 uncultured Dehalococcoidales bacterium | reverse complement strand
GGGCTTTATCTCAGCCGCTGCGCCTGTGCTCGGTGCCATTCTTCTTCCCCCTCAGACTGCGTTTCTTCTCCTTCTGCTGCTCAGTCGCCGCCGGGTTATACGTCATATAGATATGCTGCTGCGGATTGACAAAGCCCTTGTCGCGGAAGAAATGCAGGGCCGGCAGGTTATCCGCTTCCGTATCTACCATAAAAATGCGTACGCCCGCTTCTATCATCTTGTCCTCGAATTTATTGAAAAGGCGGCTGGCCACGCCCAGCCTCTGGTACTCCGGTGATACTACCAGCCAGACGAGGTAACCGTATTTCCAGGCCGACTTCTTCTTGGTGACCACATTGCCCAGGGCAAAGCCCACGATCTGGTCCTCCAGCGCCGCCACCAGGCAGTACTCGGTGTCCTCATTGAACATGGAGATCACTTCGAACTCATCCCAGGTACGATAAAGCGTAGGCGTTTTATCGGCTGTAAAGACCTGCTCGCCGAGGTGAAAAACTACCGGGATATCGTCAACGCTCATCTCCCTGATCTCGATATCTATCTTTTTCCTGCTGCCGTTCTGCTCTTGATCAGGCAGGGCGGCGGAAGGATGCTTTTCATCATTGTCGCGCTGCCCGGCAGCACCGTTGTTGCTCATATGGCCTCCCTCTAAATTATAACTTGTATACGAGGTGGTAAACCGGCATATTAAATGCGCTTTAAAACTGGTAGCCCAAAGAGCGCGCCTTATCGTAGCACTTTTTAGCCTCGGTGGTACGTTGCAGCGTTTCAAGCGTCAGCCCCTTGCTGTACCACAGCGCCGGATTATCTGAATCGAGGGCCAGCGCCCGGTCGAAGGCCACGACCGCTTCATCATATCGCCTCAGTTGGTGCAAGGCTTTGGCCTTGTAGCCCCAGGGAAACGCGTTTATAGAGTCAAGCGAGATGGATTTGTCGGTTGATTTCAGCACATCCTCATAGAGCTCGCTCTTCATCTGGGCATAGGTTAACCTGTCCCAGAGCTCTACATTGCCGGAGTCCAGCGAGGCTGCTTTGGCATAACACGGAATAGCCTCCTGGTATTTCCCCTGGGCCTGGTATATTTCACCTTTGCTCTCCCAGTAGCCAGCGTTATTGCCATTGATAGAAATAGCCTTGTCCACGTTTTCCAGGGCTTTATCATACTGGGTCAGGTTTAAGTAGGAGACACCCCGATAATTCCAGGCATCGGCAAAATTGGGATCGAGCTCAATAGCCCGGTCATAGCTGGCAACGGCCTGGTCGAATTTGCTCATGGCATCCATGGCCAGCCCCTTATTGAAATGAATCGCCGCATTGGAGGGGTCCTTCTCCAGAGCACGGTCGAAATAGAGCGTCGCATTATTAAATATCCCTTTGTTATAAAAGTCCATGCCCTGTTCATTAAGGGCGACGGCCTCCGGATTGCTCTTGTATCCCTGGCTACCCGTCTGGCAGGCCGCTAGAGACAATACCAGCAGCATAAGCACAAGCGCCGCCAGGTGATAAAAAGTTGGTTTACAATCAATAATCTGCTTTTTCATATACATTCCTCAACAGCTTTATGATAGAGACTATTCTATTGGATTTTATCACGGAATTGTAGCACCGGACCTCCGGCAAGTAAATTATGGCAAGCTGAATAATGCTCTTAATCAATGGTACTAAAGAGCCATTGACACACAGGTACGTGTAAGGTAACATTGTCCGCGAACGTAAGAACAGTTTGAAATAAACGGGCCTTCAGCGCAAAATATTAACGGAACTCTCGACAGGTGAATGGTCTGCGTACATGAAATATCAGGAGGAGGAAGTCATGAAAATTGTTAGGCTATTGATTATCGCACTACTTATGGTAGCTCTGCTGGCGGGCTGCACCCCCGCTTCTGAACCCGTGACACCAACCCCGACACCAACCCCGTCATCTGAACCCTCCACGTATACTAATTCGGGACAGCCGATCACCGTGCCGGTAGGAGTGAAATTTACCATCAGCGTTACCTCCAATCCCTCGACCGGTTATAGCTGGGAAGCCGGATTTGACCAGAGCCTGCTCAAGCTGGTGAAGCGCTATACCCCGTCTGATTCGGGATTGATAGGAGCGAGCGGCGTTGAGAATTTTGAATTTGAGGGCATGAGGCCCGGCAATACTAGTATTTACCTCAATTACAAGAGATCTTTTGAGCCCAACAATCCTTCACTTAAGAGTGAGACTTTCAACGTCACCATAACACAATAACCGGTCTCCGGATAAAAAGGCTTTGCCGGGCAGTCGGTACAGTCCGAACTGGCCGAGTTTATAATTGTGTAGGTTATTATGTTTTATAGAATTATGGGCATTATCATCGCTCTGACACTGATTACCCTGACCGTTGCTCCGACCCTGGCTCAGGGTCTGCTGCCAGGGGAAGAGGACATCCCCATAGGTGGCGGAGGGGTTACTACACCTCTGCTGGTCACTACCCAGAGCGCCACAAGCATAACGGGTACATCAGCCAATCTCAACGGATATCTCCAATCCATGGGGCCGTACAGCGTTGTCGATGTGTGGTTCGAGACTGAAGATGGTGCGGAGATCTCGCACCAGTCCATGAGCTCACCGGGATTCTTCACAGCTTATCTGGGGCAGCTTGAGCCTGGTACGGTCTACCGGTACAGGGCAATGGCCATGGCCCCCCTTGCGGGAGGTCAGGAAAGCCAGGGCTCGTTCGTAAGTTTTACCACGCAGCATACAGTACCGCAGGCGCCCATAGAGGTCTCGACTTCATCCGCTTCCGATATCACGGCCGGCTCGGCCGTGCTGCGCGGTTACCTTTCCAGCATGGGGCCGTACACCAGCGTTACCGTATGGTTCCAGTGGGGCAGTTCCACGGGCTACGGCAACACCACCATGCAGCAGACTGTCTATGAGCCGGGTCCTTTCAGCATGCAGATATCCGGGCTTAATCCCAACAGCCTGTATTATTTCCGCGCCGCAGCCAAGCCCGATCTGGTGGGCGTATCGGCTGTTTACGGCGCCGCTCAAAACTTCAGCACTCCCGGAGCGGCCAGCCTGGCGGTCAGCACCGGCTCCGTATCCGGGATGACCAGCAGTTCGGCCACCCTGGTAGGCTACCTCGAATCACTGGGAGAATACCACAATGCCTATGTCTGGTTCGAATGGGGGCCGACCACCGCTTACGGGCAGACCACGTCTATGCAGACGATGTATTCGCCCGGCACTTTCAATTTCACCCTCCAGGGACTTAATCCCAGCACTATTTACCATTACCGCGCGCTGGCAGTGCCCACGGTGGCGGGAGGCATGACTGTCCACGGATTCGACAGCCACTTTACGACCACAGCCGCTCAGGGGGTCAAGGTTAGTACCAGCGCCGCCACTAACGTCACTGCGCAGTCAGCCACGCTAAATGGTTACCTGACCGCTATGGGGATGAGCAGCTACGCATATGTGTGGTTCGAGTACGGGACCGACACCACTTTCGGAAATTCAACTCCACACCAGAGTTTGAGCATGCCGGGCAGCTTCAGCAACAGCGTTGTCAAATTACAGCCCGGGCTGACCTACTATTACCGGGCCGCCGCGTTCTCCAACGGGTATAACGTGTATGGCCAGTACAGCACATTCCAGACCATACCTTCGTCGCCCGTGTCCCTGACGACCGGCGCAGCCAGCGGTATCAGCACGACGGGCGCCACGCTGAACGCCTACGTTAATTCGCTGGGAGGGCAGCGTTCGGTACAGGTGTATTTCAATTTCGGCAAGAGCATGGATTTCGGCAATGTTACTGCCGCGCAAACAGTGACCTCGCCGGGCACGGTGTCGTACCAGGTAATGGGGCTGGCTCCGGGCACAACCTACTATTTCCAGGCTACTGCCCAGACACCGGATAACCTCAAGGTTTACGGCTCTACCGAGATATTCAGCACCGTATCCAACTCGACCCTGACAGTGGCCACCTACCCCGCCACATCCATAACAGCTTCAAGCGCTATTCTGAACGGTTACCTGCAGGATATCGGAAACACCTCGACAGCCCAGGTCTGGTTTGAATACGGTATCACCACAGATTTCGGTAATACCACCAATATGCAGACGCTGAACAGGAGCAGCTCTTTCAGCTCGGCCGTTACGGGTCTGGCGCAGGGCAGGACATATTATTACCGTGCCGTTGCCCTTAATCCGACCGGAGGCGGGCGCTCGGTAAACGGGTCCGTGAGCTCGTTCGTCACACCGGGTAGCGGGCCAACGCCTCCCCCTGTTCCCGGTGTACCTGTCTTTGTCTGGCTCATCATAGGCGGCTTTGTCATCGTCATCATCATCGTCATTATCCTGCTGGCCAACCGCCGCTAAAGAATATTCGGAAGCATTCAGCCCCGGCGCAAGCAAGCTTGCGCCGGGGCTTTTCTTTACCGAACCACCCTTCCCCGGGAAAAGATTAACCGGATACACACAGCCGATGATATAATAGTAAAACTTATAACCGCAGGAAACCGGCAGATGGGAAAGATATTTTTTATAGATGTGACCAACAGGGACGGCGTGCAGACCGCCAGGTTGAGCCTGTCCAAGCTGCAGAAGACCATGATCAACATG
>CAYVBI010000112.1:0-2330 GCA_964448985.1 uncultured Dehalococcoidales bacterium | reverse complement strand
TGTACCTCAACGAATTCGGGGTCTTCCAGTCGGAGTTCGGCTTCCCAACGACCAGTCACGAGACCAATTACCTGCGTGCCAATCTCGAACTGGCCGCCATGGGCGTGCTCACACCCATCCGCCTCAGCGGATGGATCAGGGCAACCAGCGATGACGTTGAGAAAACCTTCGATATGGTACCGGATATCGAGTACCTGAATCTGTCCATCTCGACTTCGCAGCAGATGATACAGGGTAAATTCAAGGGGCGTAAATCCCGCGTGGACGTCCTGGAGCAGATGGTCGAATCGGTCAAAACGGCTAAAAAACTGGGCGCGAAGGGGGTCGGCGTCAATGCCGAGGACGCATCGCGTACCGACATCGATTTCCTCGTGGAGTTCGCCCGTGAAGCCAAAGCGGCGGGCGGCGACAGGTTCCGTTACTGCGATACGCTGGGATACGATGACCCATTTTCCATTTACGAGAGCGTCACAAAGATTGCCGATGCTGCCGATATGCCGGTGGAAATACACTGCCACGGCGACCTTGGTATGGCGGTAGCCAATTCCATCGCCGGAGCCAAAGCTGCTGTGGATGCGGGTCAGGACGCGTATATAAACACAACCATCAATGGCATCGGCGAGCGCGCCGGCAACGCGGACCTGCTCTCCTGCATCCTCGCCCTGACCAAATCCAGGGGTTTCGCCAATCAATACAAACTGGGCAGGCCGATAAAGCTCAACCACGCCTATAAGCTGGCAAAGTACGCCAGCCTGGCCTTCGGCGTTCCGATCCCGCTAAACCAGCCGGGAGTAGGCGAAAACGCTTTCGCGCATGCCTCGGGGATCCACGCCGACGGCGTGATCAAGGACCCTGAGAACTACGAGCTCTACAATTTCGAGGAACTGGGCAGGGGTGAGCCCGAACTGGTCGAGACCGGCCGCTTGATCTGCTCGGGCGAATATACGGGCATCTCCGGTTTCAGCCACATCATGGGCAAGATGGAGGTCTCATTCGCCAACGCCAGCGAGGCCCGCAGGATACTTGAGCTCGTGCGCTTCGCCAACGTCGAGGCTCAAACTCCGCTTACGGAGGATGAGTTACACTTCATCGCCAAATACCCCGAGATCACGAAGCGGCTGCTCACGCTCACGCCCCTGGCCGGTTAAAAGCTCTAAATCCAGATCCCTTAACCGTCCGCTAACCGGCAACATTTTAACGCCTTATCGCGCTGCTATAATTTGTTGCCGCATTTGGGGCAGAACCCGGCATCCTTGTCAACCGGATTGCCGCATTTGGGGCAGAAATTGGGCCTGTCCTTCGATTCGCCTTCCGTCAAAGCTGTTTTCTCAGGAGTGGCGCTAACTGCCGGCTTTACCGGGGAAGTTTCTGCAGGCGCGTCTACACGAGGTTGAGTGGGAGCGATCGCATTGCCTGCGGTACCCGAATCCCCCCGCTTGCGGCTGCGCAGTAAGAAAAACACCGCCGCGGCGATGGCCAGCAGCGTAACTACTATCCAGAATATTGGCCAGAACCAGTTCTCACGCCACATGATTTCCTGGGTATAGGGCGCGGTCATAATGTGGCTGCCCTCTGCGTTTGTCGGTTCATACACACCCCCGAGAGCGCCAAAGAAGTTGGGAAAGGGAATCGGCTGCAGCGCCAGTTTCCACGTCGCATTGCTGCCTGCCGGCTCCCATGATTTCTCGAGCACAAACGGGAAATCTGATTTCAGGGTCAGCTCGTAGTAGGTGTCATAGAGAGCTGTGACTTTCCCTGCCCTGTTGACGGTAAACCACAGGTCCCTGTTCGGATTCGTTCCGCCGTCGGGCAGGCTCCAGGCCCGGAAAATATATTTTGTGCCTTGCTGGCTGGTGGATTGGATTGGGCTCGGCGCGCTACTGATGAAATTAGCGCCAATGGCGTAAAAGCCGGCGTTCGGCGGCTGTGCAACTCCGGCGGGATCACTGCCCGTATCTATCCACATCTCGGGCGCATAATCGAAATACGCGATGTTGTCCATGTCGGACACCCATTTCTGATTTGACCCGATGCAGGCATACCTGGTTTTGGGATCTGTCCCCTGTACAATTTGATCTACAACCACTAAATGGCTCTCGCACGGCACTGAAGTAAAGATTTCAGACCCGTTTCCCGAAAGGGTGGCCTCCGGGTTGCCGTCGATTACAACACTTGTCGTGCCATACGCAAGGCCGGGGCCGATATTAACTGTGAAATCGCAAGCGGTGGTGTAGTAAGTGATGATCATGCCATAGTAATTGGCCCAGCAATCCACGTAAAGGTATAAGGGGGCGGTGACAGGCGGGCAGCAGCCCGCCGTGGGACACATA
>CAYVBI010000111.1:0-6932 GCA_964448985.1 uncultured Dehalococcoidales bacterium | reverse complement strand
TAAACCGCATTAAATTGAAGGAAATTGAAGCGGCCATACATTTCGCTCTGGGATTAGATCAATAGCAACGCCGGCATCAACGCATATACTCTCAAATAGGATTAGTTCGGAACATATTAGATTGTTCATATTATCCTCCTGTGAGTAATTGTTGGAGTGCAGGAATAAGCTTTTTGCTCTCGAACAGGAATCCGGGAACTGTCCATAATGCCCCACCATTTCCGGCCGTATTTGATGCTGCTGTTATCTCCCAAGTCTCTATTACATCGCAATATGATAGAGTACGTCGAGGTAGGGGGGGATAATGGAAAAGCTGTCAGTCAGAGAAGAAGTATTATACCGTTTTATTCTTAATGAGAAGCTGGTTTATAACCACTGGTATACCAGATTTCTGATTTGCGGGATCGATTTAGCCAGAATCAGGAGAGTAATATCGAGGATAAAGAATTTCTATGGGTGGTGTGCCGAATGGGCGAAAGAGGGTGAGATGCTCTATAAGATGGCTGACGATGCCGTGGTAAAAGGGGATACTTATACTGCCAGAGGTTTATTCCATGAGGCGGCCGGCTGTTTTCACATCGGTCAGCATATCTATTTTATAGACCTTGAGCAGAAGGAAGAGGCTCAGAATAACGCCAGACTGAGCTATAAAAAGGCTATTGAGTTATATGATGAAGAGAAACGGCCGATAAGGTTGGATATACCGTTTCGGGAAGCCGGGATCCCTTCTTATCTCAGGCTTGCGGTACGGCCCAACAGACCGCTCATAATTCATATCAACGGGTTGGATAATATCAAAGAGGTTGAAAACCACTATATGGGAAGTCAGCTGGTGGAAGCCGGTTTCAATTTCTTTTGCTTCGATGGTCCCGGCCAGGGCGAGACGCGGAAGGATATGAAGATGGTCCCTGACTATGAGAAAGCAGTCAGTTCCATTATCGACTGGTTTCGAAGGCATCTGTTGAAATGACTGGTGTCTGCTCTCAACCGTGCTCATTGCAATGGCGGGACTGGTGCTCTTTAAAGGTCGATGTCATTTCATAAAGACTTTGCCCCGTTATTTTCCTCTATAGCAGAGGCTTCACTTTTCAGGCGCGGGTGGATAGCCATGAAATTCACCCGGCTCACCCTCGTAAAAAAAGACGTCCTCGATTTTCACGTTAAATAGATTGGCGATACGGAAAGCAAGCGGCAGAGAAGGGTCATATTTACCGTTTTCGATGGAGATGACCGTCTGCCTGGTCACGCGTATTTGATCCGCCAGCGCCTCCTGTGTGAGGTCGTGCATGGCCCGAAATACCTTTAGCCTGTTTTTCATCTGTTGCATCCTATAGCTTGCGGCTGAAATAGGCGTAAAAACACATATGCAGCAATACTGCAACACAGATAAAATAGCCCATGATCGCACCAACAAAAACAATGTTTTCCGGCAACTGGTTGCGGAAAAGTGCGGTGCCCAGTGCGGCGACCGCCGCCAGTATAAGCACGCTACTGAAAGAAGCAGAAGCAGCTTTCCCGCTGATCTGCGAGATCCGTTCATCCCGCACTATCTCTTTGTTGCTGCGTTCCAGAATAAACGAAAGCCCGATAGCTACAACAACCGCTGCCAGCGCGATTATGGGGGTGTCAGTACCAATCGCAATTGCCACAGCAATGCCCAGACCGCCCGCTATGAGCGCCTTGTAAATACGAAATTTACTTATTCGCATTCCGACGCCTCCTGTATAGTCTAATATGCCAATAGTAAAGTAAGCTATACAAAATGTCAAGTGTATTGCCGGTTGGGCACTGTTTTTGTTTGAGCCGCGGAACAATGGACGGTTGAGACAGCCTATTCATTGCAAAAAATGGCCGGTTCTATGTTATGGTTATTGACATACTTCAGCTTATTAATTACATTGAATTACTGTGAGCATAAAATCGGAACGCAGAAACGGCATCCTGGTGGTGGCCCTGGAAGGCAGGCTGGGCGCCTTCGAGGCTACCAATCTGGGTAAAGAGCTTGAGACTCTTTTAGAGGAAGATGACCATTATCTGGTCCTCGATATGTCCGGCGCGCTGTATTTAAGCAGCGGCGGCATCAGGCTGCTTCTGTCCACACATAAGAAACTGGCCGGTAAAAATGGACATATCTCCCTGTGTGGAATTACCGAGTTCCCGGCCCAGGTATTGAAAATGGCCGGTATGGAAGGCATGTTCCCTACCTATACTACGGTGGATGAGGCCGTTAAACACAGCTCAATGCTGAAGGATATGAAACGCTCTGAAAAAGACTGGAGAAACCTTCCCTGTTATCATAGAAAGGATACCAGCTTTCACGTCTTCCACGTTACGGACCGCCTCGCCAGGCTGAAAACCGTGGGCGATCTGACCAAGGTCATGAATGCCACTCTGGAGCCGGAAGATATCCGGCAGCGGCGTTTTTCCGAAGCTGAATATTCCATCGGCCTGGGGGCTCTCGGCGGCAGCCTTGAAGACTGCCTGCCGCTGATGGGTGAAATGATGACCAGCGGCGGCATCATGGTCTGGTTGCCCACCGATGGTAATGACACGCCTGATTTTCTCATCCCGCAAAAAGATACAGGCGAGGTTGTGATTCACACCGGCCTTAATTTAGCTTTACATGGCGAATTTAACGATATCATGCTGGTGGGTGACGGCGCCGGCAGCAAACCGGTCACCATCGGCGAGCTGTACGAAGCTATTTTCGATATTGCCAGGGAGCGGCAAACGGCCAACCGCAGCCTGATCAGCGTGGCCATGATAGCCGACCTGGATGTGCTTTTCAGCTCCGGCGTTAAAATCGCCCCCATCAAAAAACATGCCCCGGCTAACAAAGGCCTGATAACAGACCCGGATAATATAGAGCAATGGATGGACATCAATCTGGAACCGAAGCTCCCCGGCCGGACCATGATCAGCTTCGGACTGGGGCTGGACCTGACGGCCGACCTGTCCCACCTTTCTAAACAAGCCCTGGAAAATGCGTTTTATATGCATCCGGCCAATGTCGGCAACAAGAAAATGATGCTGCATAACCACGGTGTGGTCTTTGAAAATATACAGTGGGAGTATGCCTTAAACCTGGACGGCGAAATCAGGAGGATTGCGCGCGCAGGCGAGTTTGTGGATATGCGTCACCTTCTGGATACGACCCGCATAAAACGGGCCATTGCCGGCGTCTCATATATTTCTGATATCACGCCAGAGTGAGATAGGCGCACTCTGGGCCGGGTTTGGCCTGGCCGGTATCCAGTCCGGTATCGCCCGACATCCTCAGAAAATCCTGCTTCAGGCGGAATTGTAGCGGTGGCATTGACAGCTGTATGGTTAAGTCATACCATGACGGCTCAGGGCGATAGTGGATGATAATCGCCTGGTTGAAAACTGAAATGGGCAATTCAGGGTTTGTTACTTTTTCTACCTGGTCCCGGGTTAGGGCTGCATATTTTAAAAACAGGGGGATATCATGAAGGCAATACGATTCAACGTTTCAATTCCGCAGTTTCTGGCACTAAAAATATTGGGTGCGCTAAATAAAGGCGCCTATTATAAAGGGCTTCTCTCAACGGTGCGGTTAGTTGATATACCCCAGCCGGAAATCGTAACAAGTGAATGGGTGAAAATAAAAGTCCTTCGCTGCGGTATGTGTAAAAGTGACGTTAATGCTATTACATTAAATAGTTCACCTGCCTGGACTCCCTATTGTTCATTTCCCTCTGTACTCGGCCATGAGGTCTCCGGCAAGATTGTTGAGGTTGGGTCTGCCGTTGAGGGACTTCATGTTGGCGATATAGTGGCGGTAAGCCCGGTCCTCAACTGCAAAGTGAGAAAAATTGAGCCTGAGTGTAAAGCTTGCCGGAAGGGCCTGGGCTGCTGCGAGAATTTTGCGGAAGGCCAGCTTGCAACCGGTTCTGTAATCGATGTCTGCACTGCACTGAATGGCGGGTATAGTGAATACATAGTCGCCCATAAAAGCCAGGTTTTTAAAATACCGGATAGCATGAGTGCCGAAAGCGCAGCGCTGATAGAGCCGTTCGCAATTGCACTGGAGGCTGTATTCACCAACAGGCCGCAAAGTGATGAACATGTAATGGTTATCGGTTGCGGTGTAATAGGGAATATGGTTATTCTGGCATTACGTGCCCTGGATATTCCCTGCAAAATAACGGTGTTGGTAAGCTCAGATTTCACAGCAAAGCTGGCGAAAAGTGCCGGTGCGGATTATACAATTACCGGGTCCAAAGCCCTGGAAGAAGCAGCGAAGATTACCGGCGGAAAATGCTACATGCCACTGTTGGGACAGAGCAGCATGATGCGCGGATTTGACAGGGTTTATGATTGCCTTTCTAATTCGGACAGCGTCAACACAGCCCTTCGCGCTGCGAGAACAGGAGGCGTGATATCCCTTATCGGGATCTCAGATAAGCTAAAATTTGATCCAACCATGATATGGTTGAAGCTGCTTACCCTGAAAGGGACTACATTCTATGGATTCCATGAATGGGAAGGTAAAAAGAGACATGTTTTTGAGATTGCGATCGATCTTGTATCGAAGAAAAATATAAGGTTTCAAAACCTTATTACGCACAGGTTTAAACTTGATGAATACAGGAAGATGATAGACATTAATATTAACAAAGGTAAATATAAGACCATTAAAACCATGTTTGTTTTTGATTAGGCGCCCGTGGTATTTATTAAAATAAAATCGCATGTGCAATGGCGAGGCTAAGGCCATGGGCTTCCTGATCGGCCGGGTGATGCAGGCCTCAGGGGGTAAAGCCAACCCTAAAATAATACGGGAATTGCTTACCAGAAAATTTGGCGCGATTTGACCTTCCCCATCATTTAGCTGCATCAGTCTCTCTGCTCACCATGATTCTTTCGATTTTCAACCCTTTAAATTCCAGGACGGTTATCTTCAAGTCCTTATACTTGAAATGTTCACCCTGCCTGGGGATCCTTCCCAGATGACTCAATACGAAACCGGCCATGGTTTCGTATTCACCTTCAGGCAAATCAAGCCCCAGTTCCTCATTAACCTCTTTAACGCGTAGACCTCCATCCACCTCAAACGTATTGGCGCCGATAGTAACTATGTCCTCTTCTTCATCGATTAATTCAGTGCCGATATCGCCCACTATCTCTTCGATCAATTGATCGATGGTCACCATACCTGCGATACCGCCGAACTCATCGATCACCAGTGCGATATGCTGTTTATTGTTTTTCATATCTGTCAGGAGCGTCCCCAGCAACTTGGTTGTCGGCACGAAATAGGCAGGGCGAAGAAGGCTGTCTACGCTGCTTTCTTTCCGGATGCTATTGTTTGCCTGCGCAGACAGGATGTCTTTCATAAAGAGGACGCCAGTTATATTATCAGGGATGCCCTCAAAAACCGGGTATTTGGTATGAGGATGATCACGATATATTTCAAACAGCTGATTGAGAGTAGTTCCTTGCTTAATCCATGTTATATCCACACGGGGCGTGATAACTTCCTTTACCGGCCTGTCGGCAAATTTAAACACATTATGCAGCATCTCCGCTTCTTCCTCTTCCCAGATACCTTCAGCTTGAGCAATGTTGACGGCTGTATAGAATTCCTCTTCGGAGATGGTGGGCTTATTAACAGCCCCTTTTCTACCCGAGCCGGTAAAGCGAAGCCCGATGCGATTGAGCACAAATACAAACGGAGATAATATGGTCGAAGATATCTCAACGAAGCGGGCCATGCGTAGCGCTATTTGTTCTCCGTAGCGGGTGGCGAGGCTCTTTGGGATAAGCTCGGCGAAAATGAGGGTCAGGATAGTGACTGCGATCGTAGCAACGGCGGCGCCGAGATTTTCTCCCCATAGCGATATAGCAAGCAAAGCGCCGATTGTGGCTACTGCTGTCTCAAAGAAATTGATGCATAGCAGTACCGTGGCGAGAAACTTCTCTGGTTTGCTGATAATCCTGGCAACCACCCTGGCATCGGAATTCCGGCCTTCTATAAGGTGGCTGAGGCGCAGTTTCTGGATGCTCATGTAAGCGGTCTCAATGCTGCAAAAGAGGGCCGCGGCCATCAGGCAGAATAAAAACAGGACAAGATATATGAGATGTTGAGTATCCATAGAAAATTTTGTGCTGCTAAGACTATTGCCATAGTAGCACCATTATTTCGCTTGAGCAATGGTTTGTATTTGATTCAATAGCTGGTATTCCCCGCTGCCTCCAGTACCATTGAGCTATTGACATGGCTGAAACTGGAGTATAATCTTGTTAAAAACTACTGAGGTAGGGAATGAATATGAAGAGACTATGTTTTGTTCTTATAGCAGGGATACTGCTTATCACGGCGTGTACCACCCCGGCGCAAACCGCTAAACTGCGCATACTGACGGAGGAATATCCGCCTTTCAATTATACCGACGCCGGCGGCAATCTTGTGGGATCATCCACCGAGGCGGTTAAAGGCATAATCAATAAACTGGGAGAGAATATCACCATAGAGGTGTTACCCTGGGCAAAAGCCTATGAAACGGTTACGCTGGAGCCCGATACGGCACTCTATTCCATGGCCAGGACAGCGGAGAGGGAAAACCAATTCATGTGGGTGGGCCCTATCGGCTCTTACGAGAACTGGCTCTATGCTAAAAAAGGCTCAAATATACGATGCGGCAGCCTGGACGAAGCCAAAGCGGTCAAAAGCATCGCCGTGGTGAAGGATGAAGCTGGCCAGCAGAAGCTTGCGCAGCAGGGATGCATTAATTTTATGTACGCCGATTCAACCGCCGACGGCCTGAAGAAACTGGTGGCGGGAGAGGTTGACCTCTGGCTTGGCACGGGCGCCGATGTCGACCTGGTGGCAAAGCAGGCGGGCGTAGACCCGGCTGAGATCGAGGCGGTCGTCTTTGTACATAAGGTCGACCTGTATATCGCTTTTA
>CAYVBI010000110.1:0-7038 GCA_964448985.1 uncultured Dehalococcoidales bacterium | reverse complement strand
CCGCCTCGGCCGGGGCTGCGGGTGGCGATTCAGGCGGCAAAGGGGGTGGTGGAAGTGTGGAGTCCGCCGGGGGTGGCGGAGGCGGTTCAGCCTCGGCTATAAGCATGGATGGCTGAGATGACTCTGCCTCAGAAGTAGGTGTAACCGTAGTTTCAGTCACGGGAGCGGTCGGCTCAGTGGCAGACGCAACCGTGGTATCAACCACCGGAACGGCCGGCTCAGGAGCAGACGCAACCGTGGTATCAACAACCGGAGCAGTCGTCTCGGGAGCAGACGCGACTGTAGACTCAACTACCGGAGCGGTCGTCTCAGGCGCAGTAGCAACTGTGGTCTCAACTACCGGAGCGACTGGCTCGGGAGCAGACACAACCGTGGTCTCTTCCACGGTAGCCGGCGGCGTTGTCTGCGTATCAACGGAAGTTTCTGTGGTCACCTGCTCGTCGGTGTAGAAGACGCCTGCAGATCCGTTTGCCGACATATCCTGCGCGGCAGATGCAGGCGTAAACGGCAGTATGAATGCAGAGCAGACTATAAGCGCTGCCGCCAGGATTTGCACAGTCTTTTTCGTGATCATTTTTCCCTCCTCTTGGATTACTATATTTTAAAGGTGATACTCAATTTGTCGGCCAGCTCAATGACGTCACCGTCCACAAGGGCCTGTCTGCCGCTGTCGCGGATATCCGCGCCGTTGATCCTGGTACCGTTTGTGCTGCCGCGGTCCTCGATGTAGTATTTTCCGTCCTCATACCATACATTGATGTGTTGTCTGGAGATGAACGATGCCCTGTCCCCCGGCAGTAGCTTTTCAA
The DNA here is from genome assembly GCA_964448985.1 of uncultured Dehalococcoidales bacterium. Taxonomy (GTDB): domain Bacteria; phylum Chloroflexota; class Dehalococcoidia; order GIF9; family UBA5629; genus CAIMUM01. Next base: position 6,229 of record CAYVBI010000110.1, on the reverse strand, counting down.
AGTCCTGGCGGCCGAGAGTTCTGGTATTGCCGGCAAGCAGCATTTCACCGCCGTCCGGCATGACCAGCTTGGCCGGAGGGGCTTCTGTTACAGAGGTCGACGCTCCCGGATCGCCTGCTGTCGATGTTGCAGCGGTGGACGTAGCGCTACCTGTGCTTGCGGCCGATGTACGCAGCGGCTGCGGCGTCCTGGGCCTCTTCACCATCATAACGACTATTATTATGGCGGCTATAGCCAGCAGCCCCAGAAGGCCGTAAATAAGGTAGGGCGGCTGCTCAACGGTGACGGTTATAGCCGCCGTCTGCGTCGTACCATCGATATATGTTGCTGTGAGGTCATAAGCGGTCGTTTTATCCGGCGCCACGGTCGTAGTGCCCACAGCATCGAAGCTTCCCAGGCCTGTTATGAATACCTGCACGGCGGCAGGAGCGTTCCACGAAAGTGAGGTGGACTGCCCGGACTGTATGGTTGGTTGCTGTACAGTCAATGTGGGTGATACTCTCGGAATAACGTTGATAGTGGTGGAAGACGTAACCGTGCTTCCTGAGCTGCCGGTAGCCGACAGCGTGTAAGTAGTGGTCGCGCCTGGTGTGACGGTTGTCGATCCCGATGTACCCACCGTGCCAATGCCGGGAGTGATGGCCACGCTGCTGGAGTTGGTCGTGGTCCAGGTCAGGGTGACGGTCTGTCCGACGTCTATCGACGATGCATTAGCGCTGAAGGAATTGATCACCGGCTGATAGATCGGCCTGGGTGACGGCCCGCTGTAAGGCGAAATACTGCCGCGTGTGTAATTGAAGCTCAAAGTACGCTCCGACCAGGAAAAGCCGGAATTGTACCACATCTTCCAGACGTAGAACCCATCGGGATCCCAGGACTCAGCACTGAACGGTCCGATCCGCCATACGCCCGCGTAAGGCCTGTACCACCTGTAACACAGCCAGTGGCCGTATGGAGTGGTTCCCGGCGGGTAGTATTCCCACAGGTAGAAGTAACCCGGGCCGTTGAATGAAACGACCAGGTAGCACAGCTCGTTGTGATAAAGGTTGTAAAGCGTTTGTCCGTAGCTGGTTACGAGGTAGGCGTTTACGATGGACCCCGCTGCTCCCTGCGGAGGTGACGGCGGGACCGTCATCTGGAGGCTGGGCCAGGTCTGGTTGTAAGTGTCGACACCGACCGGCGGCTCGACCATTTCCCCACCCTCGTCAGGCGGTTGCCAGCTTTCATCAGGATTGACCGGCGGGGATGGCTGTGCCTGAGCAGGGGTAAATACGGCGGCCGCGGCTGATACGACCATGAACGCGATCAGCAGCGGTATAATTATCTTTTTCATATTTATAATCACCTCCAGGGTGGTTGCTGTACCTTTCTTAAGTATAGAGGCGCACTCCACGCTCTGCTTGACCCTGACCTGACAGGTGTCTGACAATAACCTGATAAAAAGACGGCTTATCGGATTGGATCAGAGGGCGGACATGTCCCCCATGCAGGAAAAAACAGGTTAGTGGTTGGATCGAAGCTTCAGGCTGGTCTGGCCGGCCATCTCAATTACGTCTCCATCGTTCAAGCTCACCGGGCCCGCGCCCCGGATATCCGTGCCATTGACTTTAGTGCCGTTGAGGCTATTTATATCCTCAATAAAAGGCTTCCCGTCCTCGAAACTGATTTTGAAGTGCTGCTTTGATATCGTCCCCAGTTCATCCAGTCCCAGCGACCTGGCGACCCGGGCGCGGCCGATTATTTCGCTTTCTCCGCCCAGCCGTATCTTTAATCCGTTGGGTAATTCCAGGATGGCCAGGGCTGCGCCATGCGCCGGTAATTTCGGCGGCATTGTCGGCTTCTCGAGCAATTCTACAAGCGGCTGCTGACCGGTCTTTTGGAGGGAACTCCGTTCGCGGAGATGACGTCGCGCAAACAATCCCAGGAGCACGATGATAACTATGATGGAAGGAGTAATCAGCAGGAACAGGGGATTGGTTATCAATTTCAACAGGTTGTTATCCGGCGGGGCCGGCTGCTCGGGGGTTGAGGCTGAAGCCGGTTGAGCTGGCTCTTCCTGACCTTTGCTGTAGTTCCAGAAGATAAGGCTGCTTCTCTGCGTCTCGCTGCTGCCTGCCGCCCACTGGCCGTTTCCATAAAAGAAAAACCTGTAGATATGCTGACCCTCCGGCTCGTTCTCACCCGGCCTGAACGGACCGAGCCTCCATTTACCCTGCTCTTTCAGCTGCCATTTATAGGCAATCCACCTGCCCTGTTCGTCTCCCGTCGACGGGTAATACTCATATATATACAGCCAGCCCGGCATATTGATATCGACGTCGAGGTACCATTGCTCATCGCCCGTGATGTCGGCGCCGCCTTCGGCGGATGTCCCCTGTATAGCTGCAGTCAACTCTGGCGCTGCACCTGACATCTGCGCAGTCGTACTATGCAAAGTGAAATTAACGGGCGGCATAATCTCTTTATGCTGGGCATCATCAACGGGATTCGGTATTGTATAGTTGTCGGTCGGTGCGCCCATGGCATATGCACATACGTGTGTGATAGCCACTATGCTCAGGGAAGCGAGCAGAATGGCCAGCCCAAATATCAGTGCTAATCCCGGCCGTCTCATGTAGATACCCCCACTGCTTTCACCTCGCAGTCGTTTGAAGACAACAGCGCTGACCCCATAGCCGTAGCGCTGGCAAACCTGCTGCCCGGGGAAAACATAATAGCCTGCGCCAGGCACCGGGAGGTCCTTGGGGAAATCCCTGCCGAGATCATGTGGTCCGCCACGTTGCCGGCCTCGGTGTAGCTTCGCGGCCAGTTAGTGTGGATCAAATCAGTGCACAGGTCGTTGGGCTGCCTGAGCGTGAGCAGGTAGATACAGGTCTGTGCCAGTCCGCACAGGTCGCAGCGCTGGTCGCTCTCGCCGCCTATGAATAATTCAGGTATATCAAAACCCTTGTTGGCTATCTGGGTGAAGGGATCGGTCCTGACCGTGTCCTTCTTCATACTCTCCAGGCTTTTAGCCGTGCCGAAATCGATAAGCTTGATGCCGCCGTTTCCGCTCAGCATGATGTTCTTGGGATTAACGTCTCTGTGCACGATGCCGGCCGCGTGGATATAGGCCAGGGCGTCCAGCGCCTGGCCGGCCCAGGTCAGAAGCTTTTGCTCGCTGGCTGATGTCCTGGGAGAGGATGACATGATGGTTTCGCCCGTTACAAGCTCCAGTACCAGGTGGAATTCTCCCCTGTAATAGAAATCATCCAGATACGTGACAATGTTGGGATGGTGCAGCTTTTTCAGAAAAGCGGCTTCCTGGCGCAGTTTGTCCAGATAAACATTGTCCATGGTGGTGCCCCTGCGGGGCGTCTTGATGATACATTTCCTGCCGCTGGTGCGGTCCCTGGCCAGCCAGATATTTGCCATGCCCCCCTGTTTGAAGGTCGGAGCTTTAAGCTCGTAGCGGCTGTTAATGCGGTGCTTGCTTTCCGGCCGGGCTTGCTGATGCTGCAGGCTGTCCTGGCGCCGGGCTGAATCATCCAATTTATGCCGCTGGATTGCCTGGATAATGGCTACCGTGACCGGCACACTGGTAAATACCAGCGCAATGACTATTACGAAGATGGTCGGATCGTCCATCAGACTATGCTAACCCCCGTCTTTGCCGATATCAGCGCTTGCCAGGAAGGGAGGCCGTCGGGCCTGGCGACGATAACCGATATGTTGTCCGGGCCGCCGGCCAGGTTGGCCTGCGAGACCAGGTCGGCGCAGGCCTGCGCAGGACTTTGCGAGGCAAGCACCGTTTCCTCGATTTTGTCAGAAGGAAGCACTCCGCACAGGCCGTCTGAGCACAGAAGTATGTTATCCCCGGCATAAAGCTTGATTTGTATCAGGTCCGGCGCACTGTCAGCGCTGTATCCCAGCACGCGGGTTATCTCGTTGCGGCGCGGGTGTACCAGGGCTTCCTCCGCCGATATATGCCCGATGTCTACAAGCTCCTGCACCACGGAATGGTCCGTTGTCACCTGAATAAGCTCTCTCGAATTGATTATGTAGCAGCGGGAATCCCCTATGTGGGCAATGTACATGTCCTGGCCAATGATAAGCGCTGCTGTAAGAGTGGTGCCCATGCCCTGCAGCGACTTTTCTGTAGCGGCTTCGAGGACGGCGTTATTGGCCTTGCTGAAGGCGGAGGCCATTAATGGCAATCGGGGAGTCGACTGTCGGGTCAGCAATCCGGAGATGCATTCGGCCTGGAAAATCCTGATAGCCAGGTCGCTGGCTATCTCTCCGGCGTCATGGCCACCCATACCGTCCGCGATGGCGAACAGGCCGGCCGATACCGTACCTGAATGAGTTCGCAGATCAAAGGTGCTGCAGAAAACACTGTCTTCGTTGAGCTTTCTCACGAGACCGGTGTCCCAGCCGTAACCTGTCTCCAATCAGTTCTCCTTCATTCGCTTATTAACTAAACCTGAAGATGAGCGTGGCGCCCGGCTGCCTGGCCAGCTCTATCCTGTCGCCATCCTTGAGAGCGTGTCTGCCTTTGTGGTGGATATCAATATTATTTACCCGCGTGTGATTGGTACTGCCGGTCCCATCGCGCCCGTGGTCCTGAATATAATAAGTGCCGTTATCATACGTTACCAGCAGATGCTGTCTGGAGACGCTCATAAGCGCATCCTGCGGGAGTTTGCCCTCAAAGTTACTGCGCTGAATGAACTGGGGATTGTTCGTGAGGGTGATCTCCTCACCTCCCGGCATGATCATCTTCGCCGCAGTCACCGGCGGCGCAGTTTGAATAGCTTCCTCCACGATGGTGCCGTTGCTCACACATTCCTGTTCTCCCTCCAGGTACTGGCCGCAGCTATAACAGAAGAAGCTGCCGGCCCCGTTCAAACCCTGGCAGGCCGGGCAGATTACGCTGACGCTTATTACCTCTTCCATTACAATCGTACCATTCTAAGTTGCCGAAGATGATACTGCTTGACAGCTTTCTGACGAATACCTAATATAAATCTGACATATTTGTTCACTGTGATGATTGCCCTTGATACATTATACTGCAAGAGGAAATGCAGCCTGCATATAGCAGGAGGTTTGCTGTGGCTTTCATTATAGTCAAGAAAGGCGATGCCGAGGATATCGGCAAGATATTTACCCTGAGGCAGGCCACCACGGTTATCGGCCGACGTACTCCCCAATATAAACCCGACATCGCTTTAAGCGATGAGGCGGTATCGAGGCGGCACATCGAGATCCTTGAGAAAGAGGGCCACTTTCAGATAAGGGACCTGGGCAGTACAAACGGGACCGTACTCGATGATGACAGGATACTGCCGGGCAGGCTATATGATCTGAAACATAACTGTAAGATAGGTCTGGGCGTGGCAGCAGGGCCGGCGCATGCTTTGTTGATATTCAAAGAGACGGAAAGTACCAACCTGCTGGGGGGGAAGGGGACAGGAGCAATTGAAAGGACTGTAGCGACAGATGTAAGCTGGCTTAAAGTTGATGAGGCCAGGAAAGAAGTACATGTGGACGACGAGCCTGTAAAGCTGTCGCGAAAAGAGTACGAACTGCTAAATTACCTGTACCAGAACGCCGGGGCGGTCTGCCTGCGTGACGAGATTATTAAAGCCGTATGGGCCGAAAGCCAGGACCCGGCCGCCATATCCGATGCTACCCTCGATCAGCTCGTGCACCGCCTGCGGGAGAAGATAGAGCCTGACACCGCCAATCCCTCGCGCATCATCAGCCGCAAGGCCTTCGGATACATGCTGGTATAAACTAATATTTGAACGGCCGGTCCTTCCACCAGGGATAGAACGCAGGCATATCCTTGCTTGGCTTCATAGGGAAGGCAGGCGTCCTCTTCTCGAGGAACGACATGATGCCTTCTTTGGCATCCGGCACGCCGAAGATCCAGTTGAGCGCCTTCGACTCTACCTGGTGGGCTTCCATGGGATGGTCTGCGCCCAGCATCTTCCACATAAGCTGGCGGCAGAGCGCCACCGAAATGGGGGATGAATTGTTAGCGATGCCGGCGGCGATCTCACGGGCCCGGGGCAGCAGAGCCTCGGGCTCCAGGAGTTCGCTCACCAGGCCCTTCTCGAAGGCTTCCTTCGCGCTGAACACCCTGCCGCTGTAAACCCACTCGGTCGCAACACCCATATTTACCAGCCGCGTTAAAAACCAGCTGGCGCAGCCGTCAAAGATGATCCCGCGCCGGCAAAACACC
>CAYVBI010000109.1:0-7083 GCA_964448985.1 uncultured Dehalococcoidales bacterium | reverse complement strand
TGACCTGACCATTGATATGTGGATGCTGCTGCGGGTTATTCCAGGTGTTGGACCACGTCCCCGTAAGGTTATTGCCGGATGTGGCGCCGGTCAATTGCCAGCCATAATAATCGGAAATGCCCGTTACCTGGCTTCCCGACTGGGTAAGTACCATATCGAGATCATAGGAGTTGATAACCCCGTATTCCATGATAGTCCACCTGGTATGCCAGGTGCCGCTCCAGTTCCCCTCTGGCCGGTAGCCCTGGGCAGATACCGGTGCGGCAGGACATACCGTGATTAATACAAGGAGCAGCAACAGTAATAGTCTTGCAGTGCGGCCGATGAATCTCATAGTTCCCCTCCAAAACGACCCGATGCCGAGCCCGTCCTATGTAATCTTAGGTATTCAATGGTAAAATTGTGATTATAGGTAGCATATCAAAAATTCTCAGAAGATTATAGTATCGTAACCGATATGTCCGTCGTTTATCATAAGAGTTCAGGGCCGGGCTCTCAGTCCAGCCGCCGTTATCAAATCGCGATGATCTCGATACTGGCGTTGATTGTGATGTCAACCTCGGTGTCGTGTATGGTAAAAACAGATTACATGAGCAAGGTCAGCGGCGTATTGCTTGAGCAGGTGGAGCTGCGTCGTGAGCAAATTGCCATGCCGGATGATGAACGGCTCAAACAGATGCAGGACATGGGCCTTTCCACAGGGGATCTGAATAAACAGCTTGTATTCGTCTATGTAGAAGAACACCTCAGCGATACCCAGGTTGAAGAATTGAGCGCACTGGGTGTAGATGTCCATGAGGATTCATGGATACCTGCTGTCGGCAACCACCTGCTGGGATTCTTTATTGCAGAGATGCCGGTGGACAAGCTGGAGGAGCTTGCTGCCAGGGATTATATTATCAGGCTGGATACAGGAGAGCGGCAGTCTCAATCCGTATGCCCGGTTACCAATTATTAACTTTTCCACGTTGAAAATCGGGGCTGATTGACTTATCATTTGCTGTCCGAAAGGACGTGTTTGTTAACCAGATTTAATATTAACAGGAGGGTCATCTAATGTTTGAGCTCAGCAAATTTTCATTAAAAGGCAAGACGGCCATAGTCACGGGTGGCGGCCGAGGTATCGGCAAGGCAATAGCCGTCGGCTTCGCCAAAGCCGGGGCTAAAGTCGTTATCACCAGCCGCAAGATAGCTGACCTGGAATCGACAGCCGCTGAGATCGAGGCATTCGGTGGGGAGGCCCATCCCATCCAGGCCCACCTGGGAAAGATGGAAGAGATACACAGAATGGTGGATGCCGCCATGGAAAAACTGGGAGGCCGCATCGACATACTGGTGAATAACGCCGGCGCCAGCCCCGCTATGGCCAGCGTACTTGAATCGGATGAACGTCTATGGGAAACAATCATGAACGTGAACCTGAAAGGCATGTATTTTGCCAGCCAGGCCGTTGCCAATATAATGAAGAAGCAGGGAGGCGGCAAGATCATCAATATAGCGTCCGTGGACGGCTTCAAGCCGGAGCCGGCAGTCAGTATATACTCCATATCCAAAGCGGGCGCACGCATGGTAACCATGGCTTTTGCCGCTGAATTGATCCCTTACAATATCCAGGTCAACACCATTGCTCCCGGCCCCATCGAAACTAAGATGATGAATTCACACTGGGCGCACCTCCCGCCGGAGGAAGCTAAAAAGACACATGATATGGTATCCAAAATGCTTCCTGTTGGTCGTATAGGGGAACCCGACGAGATAGCCGGAGCCGCCATCTACCTGGCCTCGGATGCTTCAAGCTACACTACGGGCACCGAGATCATAATCGACGGCGGCCTGCTGATCGGCAATGTTCAGCCTGTCCAGGACTGAGATCAGATAAATGAAATGAAAAAGGCCGCGGTGCCTTTTATGGATTGTCAGGGAGGGCGATGCAGGATATAAAGTATCTATTTGCGCCACGTTCGGTGGTTGTGGTGGGCGCATCCTCCAGGGTAGGGAAGCTGGGGCATACGGTGGTCAGCAACCTCGTTTCAAGCGGCTACCGCGGAAAGATATATCCTGTTAATCCGTCCGGGGGAGAGATACTGGGGATATCGGTTTACCAAAACATAAGCTCGATTCCGGGTGAGATAGACCTGGCTGTTATCGTAATACCGGCGGGCGCCGTCTTTGATGCCGTCAAGGGCTGTGCCGACAAGGGGGCCAGGTTCACAGCTATAATCAGCTCCGGTTTCTCGGAGATCGGTAATGCCGAGGAAGAGATAAAAATCATAAATTATGCGCGACAACATAATATGCGCGTGCTCGGCCCAAATATCATCGGCATATATTCATCGGCAGCTTGCATGAACGCTACCTTCGGGCCTGGTGGCATACCCGCCGGAAATGTAGCGATTGTTACCCAGAGCGGGGCTTTGGGTGTGGCGATGATCGGTAAAACAAAGGTGGAAAATATCGGATTATCGGCCATCGTATCGCTGGGCAACAAGGTGGATGTGGACGAGGTGGATATCTTGAATTACCTGGCTGCGGATGTCAATACTAAAGTCGTTATGATGTATATCGAGGGCGTAACCCATGGGGAGAGCTTGGTGGAGGCGCTGAAGAAGACTACTAAGGTCAAGCCTGTCGTTGTAGTCAAGTCGGGCAGGTCGAAACGCGGCGCCATGGCCGCGGCCTCACATACGGGATCGCTGGCGGGCGAGGATAAGGTCTTCGACGATATCGCCAGGCAGTGCGGAGTGATCCGGGCTGAGGGATTGCAGGAGGCGCTGGAGTGGTGTAAATATCTGGCAATTACACCCGAACCTGAGGGCGAGAATGCCGTGATTATCACCAACGGTGGAGGTATCGGCGTTTTAACGGCGGACGCCTGCGAGAGATATGGTATTAACCTGTACGATAACCTGCCGGATATGAAAAAGACATTCGCCGCAGTCGTGCCTGAATTTGGATCTACTAAGAATCCCATAGATATCACCGGGCAGGCTACGGACGCTAACTATCTCACTGCGATCAATGCTGCGCTGGGAAACAAAAATATCAATGCCGTGATCTGCCTGGGCTGTGAATCAGGAGTATTCGAGCCGGATAAATTTGCCGAACGTACTGCCAAACTATTTAAGACGGGTAAGGTTGCTAAGCCGCTGGTGTTTTCCTTTGTAGGCGGTGCAGAGGTGGAGAATACCATAGAACGTCTTAAAATACTGGGTATCCCGATCTTTAATGATGTGCTGCAGGCGGTTTCCTGCCTGGGGGCAATTTATACTAACCACCGCCAGAAGAAGGAGCCTTTGTCGACTGAGGAGCAAATTGAAATCGATGACAGGGCAATACAGAGCGTACTCGATATAGTAAGGGGAGACGGTCGGCGTTTCCTGTACTCGCACGAGGCCCGGCTGATAACGCAGGCTATCGGCATAGCCACGCCCGCCGGCAATATCGCCCATACACTGGAAGAAGCCGTTAATTTTGCTGAAGGCATGGGATATCCGGTGGTGATGAAAGTCGTGTCCAGGGACATAGTGCATAAAAGCGATGTGGGGGGAGTCGCTCTGGATATCGACGACAGGAAAGAAGTGGCCGATGCGTACGAGGCGATACTGTCAAACTGCCGGCGATTTAATCCCGATGTCCGGATTGAAGGTATCGAGGTGTCGGAGCAGGTGAAGCACGGTATGGAAACAATAGTCGGCGCACGCCGGGACCTTTCCTTTGGCCCGATCGTTATGTTCGGGTTGGGTGGAATATATGTAGAAGTGATGAAAGATATTGCATTCCGTGCCTTTCCGCTTGGCAGAAGCGAGGCTATGAGAATGATCAGTGAGATAAAAACATATCCTTTATTGCTGGGGGTAAGAGGCGAAAGCCGCAGGGATATCGACACTCTGGCAGATGCCGTGCTCAGGATAGGCACGGTTCTCAAGAAGTTTCATGATATTTCGGATATTGAAATAAATCCACTGGTCGCTTATGAACATGGCGACGGGGTCAGCGCTGTGGATATGAGGATATTACTTTCCAGCAAGGAGGCAAACGCATGAAAAGCTTGATAGTTGGATCTATGGACGGCAACGCCGGCAAGACCAGTCTGATAATTGGGCTTGCCAAGGCAACAGGTAAGACATTCGGATATATAAAGCCCCTGGGCGATCGCCTGGTTTACCGTAAAAAGCGGGTGTGGGATTACGATGCTGCACTGCTGACCAATATATTCGGTATGACCCAGAGTCCTGAGGACATCACCGTTGGCTTCGAACACCTGAAAATGAGGTTCAAATATGACGAGGAAGGGGCTAAAAACCGCGTGCTGGCCATGGCAAGGGATGTCAGCGAAGGTAAAGATATGCTGTTTGTGGAAGGAGGCAAAGACATAGAGTACGGTATCTCTTTCTACCTGAATGTATTATCACTGGCAGGATATCTGGGCGGGAAGCTTGTGATACTGGTAGGTGGCGATGAAAACTATATAGTGGATAACGTTATTTTTATCAAAAAGTATCTTCAGTTCACGGGCATGGATTTCCGGGGCGTGATCATCAATAAGGTCCGCAACGTCGAAGATTTCAAAACCGTGTACGTTCCCATGATGCAAAAGGTGGGAATTAATATACTCGGGATAATACCTTATCAGGCGGAGCTGACCTTCTTTTCCATGGAGTACCTGTCGCAATATTTACTGGCAAGGGTGGTGGCCGGCGAAGAGGGGCTCAACCGGAGGATCAGCAATATTTTCGTGGGCGCCGCTTCTGTAGATTCAGCCTATTCAGATGTAAGGTTTCACAAGGAGAACAAGCTGGTGGTAACGAGCGGTGACCGCTCCGATATGTTGCTGGCGTCGTTCGAAGATAAATGCACAGCGGCTGTCATTATTACCAACAATATACTTCCGCCCCAGAATATTTTAGCCAAAGCAGATGAGAAGAAGATTCCGGTACTACTCGTTCCCATAGGAGTATATGAAACGGCCAAACAGATTGAATCTCTGACTCCCTTGATTACCTCGAAGAACACAGAGGAGATCGGTCTGATGGAGAAATTAGTCAGAGAAAACGTAAACATAGATGAGCTACTCAATGACTGATAATACAAAAACCGTCATATGGCATATTTGCGTGAGTACATACAGGCTGTTATAATCATTTGACACTTGCGGTACGCCGTATTAACCTAAACAGCTCATCGACCTCCCGCAATCAAATGCGTGAGGTTTTTATTTGGACACAAGGGAGTTATATACATGGCTAAGGAAGATAAATCCCAAAAACTGGAGACCCTGCGTCATTCGGCCAGCCATATCATGGCGGAGGCGGTGCAGTCTCTGTTCCCTGAAGCTAAGTTCGGTATAGGCCCGGCCATCGAGGACGGGTTCTACTACGATTTCGACCTTCCCCGGCCGCTCGGCACGGAAGACCTGCCGGCAATAGAGGCCAGGATGCGGGAGATAATAGCCGCCAACCTGCCGTTTACGTCTGAAGAGATCAGCTTAAAGGAGGCCACTAAACTTTTTGCCGATCAACCTTATAAGATCGAGCTGATAAAGGACCTCGGCGCTGAAAAGGTTACCGTCTACAGGCAGGGCGATTTTACCGACCTCTGCCGCGGACCGCATGTCAAAACGACCGGCGAGGTCAAGGCCTTCAAGCTTGTCAGCGTGGCTGGCGCCTACTGGCGGGGGGATGAAAAGCGGCCCATGCTGCAGCGGATATACGGCGTGGCGTTCACCAGGAGCGTTGACCTTGACGAGTATCTAAAGAGAATGGCCGAAGCTGCCAAGCGCGATCACAGGAAGCTGGGCAAGGAGCTCGACCTGTTCAGCCTGCACGAAGAAGCAGGCCCCGGACTGGCTTACTGGCACCCGAAGGGAGCAACGGTCAGGCAGATGATAGAGGATTTTTGGAAGGTGGAGCACCGCCGGCGTGGTTATGATATCGTCTATTCTCCACATATCGCCAAAGTGCACCTCTGGGAGACGAGCGGCCACTGGAATTTCTATCGCGAAAACATGTACTCACCCATGGAGATCGACGATATTCAGTACGTAGTCAAACCTATGAATTGCCCGTTTCATATACTCATGTATAAAACGCAGCTACGCAGTTATCGCAACCTGCCCATGCGCTACGCCGAGCTAGGCACCGTATACCGGTATGAGCGTTCGGGCGTGCTTCATGGGCTGGCCAGGGTCAGAGGTTTCACGCAGGATGACGCGCATATCTTTTGCAGGCCGGAGCAGCTTGAATCTGAAGTTAAAGATGTGGTGGAGCTGGCGCAGTTCATGATGAAATCTTTTGGATTTGACGAGTATGAAATGATGCTGTCGACCAGGCCTGAGAAATATACGGGTACGGTTGAGAGCTGGGACATGGCGACCGAAGCTCTGCGCAATGTCCTGGAGCAACTTAAGATCGAGTACCATGTGGATCCGGGAGAAGGCGTATTTTACGGTCCTAAAATAGACATTAAACTCAAGGATGCGCTGGGCAGGCTCTGGCAGGGACCGACGATACAGGTCGATTTCCAGTTACCGGAACGTTTCGATGTCAACTACGTGGCTGAGGACGGGCGCGAGCACCGCACCGTGATGATCCACCGCACCGTGCTTGGCAGCATGGAGCGTTTTTTCGCCTGCCTGATCGAGCACTATGCGGGCGCCTTCCCTGTCTGGCTGGCGCCGGTACAGGTTGTGCTCATACCGATCGCTGATAGGCATGTTGAATATGCATCAAAGCTCTACGCGGACATGCGATCACGTGATATCCGGGTACAGCTGGATGACCGGTCGGAGCGCATGAATATGAAGATACGGGAAGCCCAGTTGAACAGGATACCGTATATGCTGGTAATGGGTGACAAGGAGGTCGAGAGCGGCACTGTATCGGTACGTATGCGCAACGGGGAAGACCTCGGCTCGCAGGACTTTGCCGCCTTTATGCAACGGCTGGAATCCATAATCAAATCCAGAGAGCTTCACGAACTTTGATTTTCAGCTATGAAATGTGATATATTTTAACTCGCACAGTTTTAATGTGAAGGGAGGGATAGAACAAAATATTTAAAGAACTGAATATCAATCACCGCATC
>CAYVBI010000108.1:6100-7153 GCA_964448985.1 uncultured Dehalococcoidales bacterium | reverse complement strand
ATTATTACCCTGGCCCGATTTAGGCCGGGATTCCTTAACGCCTGCTGTTACCATCTGTAATGCGCAAATGCCTTATTTGCCTCAGCCATCTTGTGGGTATCCTGCTTCTTCTTGATAGAGTTGCCCTGTCCCTGGGCTGCGTCCATCAATTCTGCGGCCAGCTTTTCAGCCATCGACCTTCCGCCGCGATCCCTGGCATATGTAATGATCCATTTGGTGGCCAGGAACTCGCCGCGCTCCGGGCTTACCTCGATGGGCACCTGATATGTAGCGCCGCCGACGCGCCTGGACTTGACCTGGAGCGCCGGGGTGGTATTTTTCATAGCCTGTTCAAAAATACCGAGGGGTTCTGTCTTCATCTGTTTGTTGATGCGATCAAAAGCATCGTAAACAATCCCCTGGGCAGTGGATTTTTTGCCCTTATACATTACTTTATTAATAAATCTGGCAACCACCGGGCTCCCGTACTTGGGGTCCGGGCTCACTTCATTGTTAACAAACTTGGCTCGCCTCGACATATTATCTCCCGTTATATTTAGCTGGCCGCAACAGGCGTCTTAGGAGCTTTGGCCCCGTATTTGCTTCTTCCCTGCCTGCGCTTGTCGACTCCCGCGGCATCGAGTGTGCCGCGGATGATATGATAGCGGACGCCCGGCAGGTCCTTAACCCTGCCGCCGCGAATGAGAACTACCGAGTGTTCCTGAAGGTTATGCCCCTCCCCAGGTATGTATGCCGTAACTTCAATGTGGTTTGTCAGCCGCACGCGGGCGATTTTACGTAATGCCGAGTTCGGCTTCTTGGGAGTCATAGTTTTAACCTGCACGCATACACCGCGTTTCTGAGGGGAACACACACCCTTCCTGGATTTGTTCTTCAGGGTGTTGTATATCACCTGCAACGCGGGAGACTTGGTCTTCCTGGCCATCTTGTGACGACCTTTCCTGACCAGCTGGTTTACTGTCGGCATACTAATCTCTTCCTTTAAATATATATTCCCTATTTTCGGCAAATTAAAAAGCCACCCAGTTGTCCCCGGACTACTTCCCGATCTGG
>CAYVBI010000108.1:0-6090 GCA_964448985.1 uncultured Dehalococcoidales bacterium | reverse complement strand
CAACTTTGCAACAAATGGAAATGTTATCACAGGAATTCAATCCCTGTCAACAATGGCCGATATACGGGGTTTAATGCGCCCATTCTTGCCTGGATTATAGATCAGCGACAAAGCCCGTGCCGGTGCAGACAGCAGCAAGGAATTTTGCTGTACAATATACAGGGCCCGTTTCAAATAATACCTCGGAACAAAGGAGATCTCAGATGACCAAACAGGCAGATCCTTTTGAAGCATACACGAAGCTAAAGGCGCGCATAGAAGAGAACAAGTTCCCTGTCGAGCCGATCTATTTTGAGCTGGCCAACAGGATTTTTCCCGGCGATAAAGAGACCATGCCCAGGATCATAGCCCGCCTGGCGAATGCCGAGCAGGCCAGGATTGTTGCGGCGCTACCCGATCCCGATTTGTCACCCTCGTCCAGACGGTCGCTGGAAGTATCCGATACCTTTGCCGGCAAGCTGGGCATGGACAAGGTTAAGGTAACGCAGCATATCCGTGAGCTATTCGAGAAGGGCCTCGTATTTCCCACCAAGAAAGGCCCCGCCATGGCGCGCACCTTTATGCAGCTGCACGACGCTGCGCTGGGCAACCCCAACTATGATAAAAGCCTGGGCCGGATTTATTACGACCTGTGGGGCTCTATCGAAGGGCCGATGACCAAGCCTGTACCCGGTAACCTGCCCCCCGGTTACGCCGGCGAATTCAGGGTTGTGCCGCGCTGGCCTTCTATCAAAGACATGCCGGGGGTCCAGTCGTTCGAAAATGCGCCTGCCCTGCTGAAATCACGCAGCCTGATTGCGGTGATGCGCTGCGGCTGCAAGGCTTCGCACACTGACCGCTGGTGCGGCGTGCCGGACGAGTCATGCATAACCCTGGACCGCACCGCTGAGTATAACCTGGACAGGAAAACCGGCAGGAAGATATCCGCCGACGAGGCCATCTCCATTATTGAGAAATTCGACAGGCAGCCTACCGTACATGTTACTGTTAATCAGCGTGAGGTAACTCAGCTTCTCTGCAACTGCCACTACTGCTGCTGCCTGGCTATTAAGATCGCCCAAAAGAGCCGCTTCATCTCGCAGGTCGACCCTGAAAAATGCAAGGGCTGCAAGGTCTGCGTGGAAAGGTGTCAGTTCCAGGCCACCTCCATGAAAAAATATGAAGGGATCCAGGGCGAGAAAGCTTTCTCCGACCCCGAGATATGCAGGGGCTGTGGAAGTTGCAACATCACCTGCAAGTCGGGCGCCAGGAGTATGAAGCTGGTGCGTCCGCTTGAGCATGTGCCGGAGTCGCTGAGCATCTATTAACCTCAATATAATGCAGAACTTCAGGCCGGACGTGATATCTTAAATGGGACTTTTCCATTGCCCCCTGGGGGCGCCGTATTATGATGACGATGCCTGCATCGATTGCGGGCTATGTTACGCCAAGACGACCGAGGAGAAGGTGGAAGCTTCCAGGAAGATACGGGAATATATGAAAGCGCACGCCCCGCGCACGTCTAATGTGAGCAAGGTTGCGGTTTGCGGCAAGGGGGGTTCGGGCAAGACTACGGCCGTCGCATTGCTTGCGCTGGCGCTCAAAGAGATTGGCCGCAGGGTGATAGTCATCGACGCCGACGAGTCCAATCCCGGCCTGGGCAGGATGCTGGGAATCAAGGGCGAGCCTGAGGCGCTCAGTGAATTATTCAGCGAAGACGGGCTGCTCTCAGAACGTGAGCGGTTTTCCATGGACGATATCCCGCCGGCATTCGTGTCGGCTGTGGATGGCATTCGGTTTATGGCGGTCGGCAAGATACTCGATCCTTTCCAGGGCTGCGCCTGCTCGCTGGCGGAGTCGGCGCGTCAAATAGTTGAAAAGCTCGAATTGAAAGAAGACGAGGTGTTGATCTTAGACATGGAGGCGGGCGTTGAAAGCTTCGGCCGGGGCGTTGAAAGGCAAGCAGATACAATACTGGCTATAGTTGAACCATCCTTTGAGTCCATCATCGTGGCCGAGCGGATATCTCAGATGGCGCAGGGCATGGGCATTAGCCGGGTAGGCGCTATCCTCAACAAGATGTCATCCGTGAGTATGGCAGTCCGCACCAAACAAGAACTGGAGAAACGTGGCGTGAAAGCATTTGGTGTTCTGAGCTACAGCCCGCAGCTGGCCGCAGCGTCTTTTGAGGGAAAGCCGATGCGTAACCGGATCGCTGCTGAAGAGGCCGGGATTATTATTGCCGATTTACGCAAGAATTCTGTAATCTGACAACAACCAATCTACGTTAGCATTAAGCTCTGTTGCCCGGGCGGCAGCTCGATGTTAAAAACGGCTCCCTTGCCCAACGTGCTTTCCACGTAGATGTTGCCCCCGTGCTCACGGACTATGCTGTGGCATATGCTGAGGCCCAGGCCTGTGCCGTCGGCAACCTGTTTTGTAGTGTAGAAGGGATCGAATACGTGGTCCAGCTTATCGGCCGCTATTCCGGGGCCATCATCCGCTATGGACAACCTTACATTGCTCCCTTGTATGCGCGTAGTGATGGTGATGGTGCCGCGCTGGTGCACCTGGTACATAAAATACTCGGCGTTCAAAATGACGTTGAGTATGGCCTGTTGAATCTGCGCGGCGTCACAATAGACCGAGGGCAAACCCTCCGCCAGCTCCAGCTTCACCTCGATATTCTCTTTCTGCATCCGGCTCTGCCTGAGCTTGAGCACGTTCTCAACCAGGGTATTTATATGCTCTGCCTTTTTCTCGGCCACCTTGCCGCGTGAAAAGGCCAGGAAATTCTTTATCACGTCGGCCGCCCGCTTGCTCTCCCGGTAAATAGATTCCACGTCCTCCTTTATCTCCGGGGACGTGGCGGGATTCTGCTGCAGTAAATAGGCGAAGCCCATCACCGCGGTAAGAGGATTATTGATCTCATGGGCCAGGCCGGCGGCCATCTCCCCGAGCGATATAAGCCGGTCGGCAACAACAAGGTTTTCAGTCACTTCCTTTTGCTCCGTTATATCCCGAGTCACACCTATTATCCCGGTTGCCTTGCCTTCGCTATCGCGCAGGATACTCATTTTTTCGTGTGCCCAGTAGCTTATTCCGTCAGCGGCCCTGACCCTGTACTCAATAACCTGTATCTCTGCCTTCCCCTCCAACAGAGCCTGCATGGCGGCCCGCTGGCGCTCGGCATCCCTGCGATCTATTCCCAGCTTGTCGGCATATTCGCCGCCTTGCGCAGCGATATCCATTACATCATCCGCTTTAAATCCCGTATATAACTCTACTGATGGGCTGATATAGAGCGGCATCAAATCCAGTCCTGTTGTCCATATCACGTCCAGGGAATTCTCCGCCAGCAGGCGGTACCTCTCCTCGCTCCGCCTCAACGCTTCCTCAGCCATTTGCCTTTTTGTTATATCCGTCATCAGCACCAGGACAGCCGGTTTGCCCTCCCACTGAATAGTGGTAGTCCTCATTTCCGCCCACTTTAACGACCCGTCCTTATCAATAAACCTGAAGGGATACAATGATGGCGCGGTTTCATGGCTTAACCAGGCCAGGTAGTGTCCCATCACCATTTGCCTGTCGTCCGGATGAATGAACTCGGTAAAAGGCCTGGAGAGGAAATCCTCCCTGCTGTGTTGCATTATCTCAAAAGTCCTGTTGTTGATAAATTTAACTGAGGAATCCTGTACAACTGCAATGGCCTCACCCGCGTTTTCCACCACCAGCCGGTATTTTTCCTCCGATTCCCGCAGCTCCTTTTCAGCTTTTTTCCTCTCCGTAACATCACGGCCTATGCCGAACACTATCTTTCGGCCCCGGACCTGCAGCGGTGTGAGTGTAAGTTCGAGCACCTTTATCTTGCCCCAGACATAATAGTCCCGTTCTACCGTCCCCCCCGTCTCCCAGATTTTGCGAAGATTCGTATACCACTCCTCATCCAGATAAGGAGGCAGCGTGTTTTTCACGTTCATAGCGAGAAATTCTTCACGTGTACACTCGAGAAAGGCCAGCGCGGCATCATTGCCGTCTATATAATTGCCCTCGATATCCTTGACCACTATGGGATTAGGGGTTCCGGCAAACAAGGTACGATAACGCTCTTCGCTCTCCTTCAACGCTTCCCGGTCCACTATATGGGCGACGAAAGTGCCCAGCTCGGCTGCAATGGCCTCAATCACGCTACGAGCATTGAAAGGGATCTCTTCAAAAACATGCGAGGCGATATTCAGGCAGGCCACCGCCCTGCCGTTGTGCAGAACCGGTATGACCGCCAGGCCCTTCAGCCCCTCCCCCTGCCTTATCTGGTCTGTAGGTTTATCAATTTCGCTGTAAGTTGAGTAAACCGGTATGCCGTTTTTAATGATAAGTGCGTTCGGTTCCGAATCATTATAATAGGTGACCTGCCTCACAAAATCATCGGACAGCCCTCTGGAAACCGCCAGGTTAAATCCTCCTGCCACGAGATCGGCCAGGTAGATACCCCCGCAGTCCATACCGGACACCAGAATTGCTGTATCCAGGCACAGCTTCAAGGCCTCATCAAGGTTCTCAATCCCGTTGAGCGCCACCGCCAGGTCTCTCTGCACCCGCATCTCTTCCTGCGCTTTCTTACGCTCAGCAGATTCCTGTTTTAACCTTTCGCTCAGTGCTTCAAGATGGGCTGACCTCTCATGCATCTGCTTCAGCAGCCCCTGCCGCTGTCTGCGTACCTCTTCCTTCAGTTCAGCATGCTCAATTATGACTTGCAGGTGACCTGAAATCGACTCTACTGTCTCTAAAACATTCGGTGTTATATCTTCTGCCACAGTGCTGGCAAGCAGGATATATCCTGTTACCTTTTCCGCCAACCTGACCGGCACCAGCGCCAGCGATTTGTAGCTGTACGAATTGATGGCATCAGTCACCAGGTCTTTCAGGCTGCCCTCCAGCCGATCCACTACAGCATGGGTATCGCCCAGGCGAAGAGAACCTTTACTGCCGCAGGAAAATTCTTCGCCGGCTTCGCTGAAGAGCATTTCGATGGAGGCCTGGGAAATGGATTTGTTACCGTCCCACAGGCCCGGGCTTCGCCCGGTCATGGCTTTGAGCGTCCGGTTGCCGTGTATGTCCGCTATAACGATCTGCACAAATGGACAGTCGCTGTAATCTTTGAGCAGACCGGCCAGTTCATCCAGCAGCGGCTGAACCGACTGGTATGTCAGTGCTGAGGCATAATAGTCCGTCATCAGGCGTTCCCTGTTCCTCAGCCCGGCCTCATCAGTAACTTCCTTAATCTGCAGGTTCATGCCGTCGAACCGTTTCTTCTTTGATAAATATGGCGTGAGCTTCAGATCCCAGAATCGAGTCGGCTGACCCGGTTTGGTTATAGGCTGGGCATCTATAACCAGTTGTTGCTTTGTCTCCTTAACCCTGCGCCACAACTCCCTGAACTCATCATCATCACCCGGCACTCCCCACAGCGCATTCTTTCTCAGCTTGCGCCCGGTTAGCTTCCTGAGGGGCAGTCCGCTGATGGCAGAAAAACCTGGATTGCAATAAGTGATAATGCCTGTTTTATCGAAGATACATATCCCGTCGGGCAGGCCGCCCAGCAGGGCCGCCATCTGTTTCCCCTCCGGTTCCGGCCTTCCAGTGGAACTCCGTCCGCTGGTTGACCCGCCCTTCCTGGCCACGGGACGATGCCCGATGTCTTTCATAACAGCTTGTCGGGCCCTGTTCTTATCAGCTTTTTGCGCCATACTTATTTCCTCTTCCCTGTTCTCACAGCCTGCCCCTGCCTGAAACAGTTTACTTTATACTCTTTCTCACCTGCACGTGTCAACGCTATGCCCCGTATTCCGATATAGCTTTCAATCCATTCTGAGCAGTGCGCTTCCTTTGTGGCATGGCATGACGGCGGTTATAATTGAAGTCTCACCTAAATGATGCAGATCGACGACAAAATATTGCAGGGCGTTGTAAAACCCGCACGATACACAGGCGGGGAGTGGAACTCCACGCCTAAAAACTGGGAAACAGCCGACCTGCGGGTGGCGCTGGCCTTCCCTGATATCTATGAGGTGGGCATGTCCAACATGGCAATACCCATTCTCTATGAGATCA
>CAYVBI010000107.1:0-7313 GCA_964448985.1 uncultured Dehalococcoidales bacterium | reverse complement strand
AAATCGGGCTGGTTTCGCCATACGATTACTCCCATCCCGGCGGCGTCATCAACCACGTGTCATACCTGGCTCACCACCTGCATCTGATGGGCCACGCCGTTAAGATCATAGCCCCGGTGCGCAGGAAAAGCGTGCACTACTTCGACGAGGAGGTCACGGCCGTTGGTCGGCCTATACCTATACCCTACGGCGGCACCACCGCACGCATCGCACTCTCCCCCTGGTTGCCGTACCAGGTACGGCGTGTACTGGACAGGGAGAAATTTCAAATAATCCACCTGCACGAACCTTTCATCCCCATGCTCTGTCTGAGCACTCTAATCGAGTCAGAGGCGATCAATGTGGGCACCTTTCATGCATGCCATGAAAAATCCAGTATATACTGGCTGAACCGCTCTACTATGCGGAAACTCGGCGCCAAGCTGCACGGAAAAATCGCTGTCTCAAAGCCGGCTCGTGACTACATATCGAAATACCTTACGGCCGACTACCGCATTATACCCAACGGAATAGATGTCCATCACTATTGCCCTGATGGACCGTCCATGGACGAGTTCAAAGATGACAAGCTGAATATACTTTTCGTGGGCAGGCTGGAAGAACGCAAGGGCGTGGGCGACTTGATCAAGGCTTGTTCCCTCGTAAAGAAGGATTTCCCCAATTTCCGGCTGATTATCGCCGGCCCCGGTCTCAGACTGCGCTTCCAGTATAAAACCATGGCAAAATTCCTTCTGGGCGACCACGCGGTTTTCACACACTACATCACTTTCGCCGATCTGCCCAGGTACTACCGCACAGCCGACATTTTCTGTGCGCCGGCCACCGGGGGCGAAAGTTTCGGCATAGTTCTGCTGGAGGCCATGGCAAGCGGCACACCGGTCGTGGCAACCGATATACCGGGCTATGCCAGTGTGCTCACACACGGCCAGGAGGGTTTGCTGGCCCGGCCGAATGATCCGCGAGCAGTGGCGGATTGTCTATTAAAACTGCTGAACGACAGACAATTGAGACTATCGATGGCGGAGAGGGGAGTGGCCACGGCCAACAAATACTGCTGGGAAAACGTTAGCCGTCAGGTCGTCGATTACTACACCTCCATCTCCTCGGATTTGAAAGGATAAATAAGTGTCAAGTTTCCAGGAATTACGCAGGAAAGCCGGTCGCTTAATCACCGATCCCCTTGTCCCGCTCATCAGCAAGATGAAGTTAACGCCTGATATCATGACCACTATCGGCCTGGTTATAAACCTGGTGGCAGCAGTGGTCGTAGGGTTCGGCCATCTGGTGGCAGGCGCCCTCATATTCTTACTGGCCGGGCTGTTCGACCTGCTGGATGGTGCGCTTGCCCGCTACATGCAAAAGACCTCCAGTTTCGGGGCACTCTTCGATTCCACTGTCGACAGGATCACCGAAGGGGCGCTCTTTTTGAGCTTTATCTTCATCACCGGTACCGGTGTTTGGCCTTACAATGTTACATTACAGCTCGTGCTTATATTCCTGGCCATGATCGGATCGTTCCTGACCAGTTATATCAGGGCTAGAGCCGAAGGACTTAATATCGATTGCACGGTCGGCTTGTTTACGCGTGTTGAGAGGGTTATAATATTAGCGCTCGGACTGCTCCTTAACCAGGTGTTCATAGCACTGGCAATAGTGGTAGTCCTTTCTTTTGTGACCGTCGGACAGCGGTTTATTCACGTCTGGCGGCAGGCAAAAAAATAGAAGGAGTACATATAAATAACGCTATGAGTGACCGGGCATTTGAGGTGAGCCTCACTTCTCTTACTGCACTGATGCTTGCATGGATCATAGCCGGCATCGGCATGGCTATGATAGGCCTCCGCTGGGTGAATGTGGATATACCTTTGCTGGTATTTCTCACAATACTGGCAGGCCTTGCCGTGCTGGTTTCAGTAGGCGGTATCCTCCTCCATTTCTGGGGCAAGAGCTATATGTCCCGGGGTTGATTATTACTATTCAACTTCCCTGAGTTTGCGCGTGATTAAATCTATAAGTACGTCTGTTTCAGGATTAATAAAATGTCTGTTGTAGCTGTTATTGGCGCCCAGTGGGGCGACGAAGGTAAAGGTAAAATTGTGGACCTTCTGGCTGAGAAGGCGGATGCCGTCATACGTTTTTCCGGCGGCGATAACGCCGGCCACACGGTGATCAATCCGGCGGGCGAATTCAAACTGCACATCGTGCCATCCGGCATCTTCTATCCGCACATAGCCTGCATCATAGGCAATGGTGTCGTTATCAATCCCAGGGTGCTGCTGGAAGAGATAGACAGCCTCAAGGCGAAGGGAGTCGATGTCGGCAACCTGCATATCAGCGATCGCGCACATCTAATCATGCCCTGGCACATCCTGCTCGACAGGCTGGACGAAGAGAAACGCGGGGCTGCTGCCATAGGTACCACGGGGAAAGGTATCGGGCCCGCTTTCGCCGATAAAACCGCCCGGAAGGGCATCCGAACCTGCGACATAATCGACACCGGGCTGTTCCGATCGCGGCTGGCCAGCCTTCTGGAATCTAAAAACGAGCTGCTTACCAAGCTCTATAATGCCGCAGCGCTCGATTTCAACACGGTCTTCCAGGAGTATTCCGCTTACTCCGCACGTCTGGCGCCCTATATCAAGGACACTACCGCCATGATCAGCGACCTCCTTGAGCGCGGCTGCAACATCGTCCTTGAGGGCGCCCAGGGCACCATGCTCGATACGGATTTCGGCTCATATCCTTTCGTAACCTCGTCATCCCCGCTGGCCGCGGGCGCCTGCATGGGCTCGGGCATCAACCCGCGCAGGATCGACCGCGTGGTAGGTATTTTTAAAGCCTATACCACCAGAGTGGGAGGCGGTCCCATGCCCACCGAGCTTAAAGACGAGGTCGGCGAGTACATCAGGCAACGCGCCCACGAATATGGGACCACAACCGGAAGGGCGCGGCGCTGTGGATGGTTCGATGCGGTAGTAGGGCGCTATAGTACCAATCTTAACGGCTTTACCAGCGGCATACTGACACGCCTGGATGTGCTCGATGAGATGGATACCGTGAAGATATGCGTGGGCTATAAAATAGGCGGGAAGCTGGTTGACCGCTTCCCGGCTGATGCGGCGGCCCTTGATAGCTGCACTCCTGTATACGAAGAATTGCCCGGCTGGAAGTCCAGCACGAGCAACGCCCGCAAGGCGGCGGAGCTACCGCGTAACGCGCGCAGATACGTCAGACGCCTCGAGGAACTCATCGGCTGCCGGTTCCATATCATCTCCATAGGTCCCCGCCGCGACCAGAGCATCGTCATTAAAAACGTAATCTGATGTGCTATGACTAATAATAGTCAGCTGACGTCTTATTGCGGCCTGTACTGCAAAGACTGTATCCCGTCGAAGACCGAGCTTTATACTCTTGCGGCCCGCCTGGAAGATCTTCTGGCCGAGCTGAAATTTGATAAATATGCCGATCTAAAAGCAGGCCAGACCTACTGGTCTGAGTCCAACGCAGTATTCAAAGATTATCATCGTTTCGTTGATGTTCTTAAGGCCATCCGAGGATTGGAATGTAAGACTATTTGCCGCGAGGGAGGCGGTTGGAAGGGAGGGCGCTGCATGGTGAGGAATTGTGCCATTGAAAAAGGCCTCCCCGGATGCTGGGACTGTAAGGAATATAAGGCCTGCCGGCACCTCGAACCCTTGCTCAAGTTCCATCCCAATCTCGCTTACCACCTTGAATTGATCAATAGCGAGGGAATCGATAAATGGGCAGCCAAACGCAGGGGACATTATCCCTGGTCTTGAGTAACAGATTCACCCCGCGTGTCAAATTTGACCGGGCGTATTAAAGCGGCAGGTCTATGGTGTATCTCTTAAGTATTTGTTCGATGGCAGTTCGTGTTTTCTCGTCCGGCACAACCAGCGGCAGGCGTGGTTTGCCGACCCGGAAACCGAGGTAGTTCAGAGCGTACTTAATGGGCATGGGGCTGCCTATCATGAACATGGTATTCACCAGCGGTATGAAGCTGCGGTGCAGCCTGGCGGATTCCTTAATTTTGCCGGCAAAGAAAAGGTCCATCATTCTCTTATACTGAATTCCCACCAGGTGCGTGATCACACCGATCACTCCATAGCCGCCCAGGGTCAGAATGGGAAAAGTATCGGCGTCATTGCCGCTATATACCATGAAATCGCTATCCACTCCATCAATGATGCGGGCGATCTGCCCGAAATCAGCGCTGGCCTCTTTTATACCCACGATATTATCTATCTTGCTGAGCTTGATGGCCGTGTCGGCAGTCAGGTTCGTGATGGTACGGGAGGGCACATTATATACAATACAAGGTAGCCTGGTTGAGCCCGCAATGGCCTTGAAGTGCTGGTAGAGCCCATCCTGGTTCGGCTTGTTGTAGTAAGGGACTGTCAGCAGACAGGCATCCACGCCCGTTTTCTCGGCCGCTTCAGTCAGCTCTATGCTCTCCTGCGTGTTATAGTTGCCTGTGCCCGCTACGATGGTGACTTTTTTACCGGCAACCGTCCTGATCTCTACGAACAGACGGAGCTTCTCCTCAGCAGTAAGTGTGGGGCATTCACCGGTTGTGCCTGATACTACCAATCCGTCACTTCCGGATTCGAGCAGGGCCTTTGCCAACTTTTTCGCCTGGGTGTAATCAACCTGCCCCTTAGCATTAAAGGGCGTTACCATGGCCGTCAGCAAGCGTCCGAACTTCTTCATCTCGTCCTCCGCCGACTACTTATTATTGTTTTGACTTTTAACCCAACCGTTCTTGGCGGCCTCCTCTGCTATCTGGATAGCATTGAGAGCAGCACCCTTGCGGATATTATCGGCCACCACCCACATCACCAGGCCGTTCAAGTAGGAGGCATCGGATCTTATCCTGCCCACATAAACGTCGTCAGTGCCGGCCGCCAGCCATGGTTGCGGGTAAAGACTCACATTGGGATCGTCGAGCACTTTCACGCCCGGCGCTTTGCTCAGTATGGAGCGGGCTTCTTCGGGCGACATGTAGTCAGTAAATTCCACCTGTATGGCCTCGCTGTGGCTGATAAAAACAGGCACGCGAACACAGGTGGCTGATACGGCAATACTCTCCGCATGCATAATCTTACGTGTCTCCTCGACCATCTTCCACTCTTCCTTGGTATAGCCATTCTCAAGGAACACATCGATCTCCGGCAGCAGGTTAAAGGCTATCTGGTGTGAATAGACGTGCGGTACTACGTTGCCGCCATCCAGCACTACCTTAGCCTGCTTGGTCAATTCTTCCACGGCGGCGATACCCGTCCCGGAAACTGCCTGATAAGTAGCCACCGTGATGCGTTTGATGGGATTGACCTTATGCAGAGGATTCAGGGCTACCACCATCTGGATGGTCGAGCAGTTCGGATTGGCGATGATGCCTCTGTGCTTTTTAATATCTTCCGCATTGACCTCCGGCACCACCAGCGGCACACGAGTATCCATGCGCCAGGCCGCGCTGTTGTCTATGACCAGGGCTCCCGCCTTGGCCGCCATCGGAGCGAAATGCTTGCTTATCTCGGACCCAGCCGAGAAAAGCGCTATATCAACATTGTCGAAAGAGTCGCCGGAGGTCTCTTTGACCACCATCTCCTGGTGACCGGCATAAACCTTCCTGCCGGCCGAGCGGTCGGAAGCATATAACTGCAGCGACGCTATAGGGAACTTTCGCTGCAGGAGAATTTTGATGAACTCCTGCCCCACCATACCGGTGGCGCCTACAATAGCTACATGATACCCGTTATTACTGTTGTTCATATCAGTCTCCCAAATTTAGCAGTACTTCCAGGCCGTTAACCAGACCGTGGCGTTTGATTACCTCCTTAATTGCAAGGATCACGCCCGGCATAAAACTTTCCCTGCTTATCGTATCATGCCTGATTGACAACGTCTGTCCCAGGGCTCCAAATATGACTTCCTGACTGGCGACGAGACCAGGCAGCCTGACACTGTGTATGGATATACCGTCAGTTTGACCCCCCCGCGTGCCCTTCAAAGTCTCTTTTTCTGTTACAGGGCTCACGAAAGGCTTGCCGCGCGCACTCATCATTGCCCTGGCCGTTGCCAGCGCCGTTCCTGAAGGCGCATCCAGCTTCTTATCGTGATGAAGCTCGATTATCTCCGCATTATCAAAATACCTTGAGGCCGTCCTGGCCAGATGTATCATTATCACAGCGCCGATGGCAAAATTGGCCGCTACCACTGCGCCTTTCTTATGAGCTTGAGCCAGCCGTTCGATCTCTTTTAGGTCGGCTTCGCTTAAACCTGTTGTGCCCATTACCAGGTTGGCGCCGTTCTTTAACGCCAGCCTTGCCGCACCCATTGCTGCCTCAGGTATCGTGAAATCCACTACTACCTGGGGGTGATACATCTCGATGATCGATGTTAGATTGGTGTGCAGGGGCACCTTTTTAGATAGTCTGGGCAGGATCAAATGATCCCGGTCCGCCTTAATATCAGCAGCACAGGTCAACTCCAGTTCCGTATCAGCGGCTACAGCATTTATTACCTGCTGTCCCACCCTGCCTAAAGCCCCGTTAACCGCTACTTTGATTTTAGACACGTCACTATCCTCTCCGGTTCAGGCCACAGCCAACCCTTTCTTATTCCGGTCTGCGCGGCTGACGCCTCGGTTCATCCCTGCGCCCCCGCGGCGGCATCCCCGGCCTCGGCTGTCCGCTATTTGTCCCGGGCGGCACCGGAGGCCCATCCTGCGCTGCCGGCTTATCAGCCGAAGCGCCGGCCTGCTCGTTAAAAACGGCTTTGCGAGAAAGATTTATGCGTCCCAGCCGATCGATCTCGGTCACCTTGACCATAATCTCATCGCCAATCTTGACCACGTCTTCCACACGCGCCACGTGATGGTCCGCAAGCTCACTGATATGCACCAGCCCTTCTTTGCCGGGCAGTACTTCAACAAATGCGCCGAAATTCTGTATCCTGCTAACCTTACCCGTGTAGATGGACCCCACCTCTACGTCCTGCGTGAGGCCCTCTACCTTGCGTATAGCCGCCTGGGCCGATTCCTCACTTGCCGAGCCGATGACTACGGTGCCGTCATTTGACACCTCTATAGTGGTCTTGGTCTCTTCGATGATGGCCTTGATATTCTTGCCACCCGGCCCTATCAGCGCCCCGATCTTGGACGGATCGATGGTTATCTTGTACATACGCGGCGCATACTTGCTCAGATTAGGACGCACTTCCGGTATGGCCGCCTTTAGAACATCCAGGATCACCTGGTGAGCCTCCCTGGCCTGCAGCGTAGCTTTAGCCAG